>JADFNT010000239.1 GCA_022563215.1 Pseudomonadota bacterium | reverse complement strand
GGACCTATCCCGAGGCCCTGAAGAGATTGGTGGATTCCACGAAGCAACGGTTCGGCGGCTGCCTGCTGGTGGATTGCCATTCCATGCCGTCCAACGCCGGGCCGAAAAAGAACGGCCGCCAGGCGGACGTGGTTTTGGGCGACTGCTTCGGGACGGCGTGCACGCCGGCCATCACCGGCACCGCCCAGCGGGCGCTGGAAGACATGGGGTTTGGGGTCATGCGCAACAAACCCTATGCCGGCGGCTTCACCACCCGCCATTACGGCCGCCCCAGGGAAGGGGTCCACGTGCTGCAGGTCGAAATCAACCGGGCGCTCTATATGGATGAAAAGCTGGTCCGGCGCGGCCCCGGGCTGCCGGCCCTTAAGCGCCGCCTGGGCCCATTGATGCGGGCGCTGGCCGATATCGACCCGGCAATCCTCGAAGCGCCCTAATACCAAGGAACGGCGATGAGCCCCAACGGCAATACCGGCACCGGCGCCCCGGCGGGTGACATGGTGATCCGCGACGTCGCCGACGACGACATGGAGGCGGTGCGGGAAATCTACTCCCATCACGTGCTCGAAGGGCTGGCCAGCTTCGAGGATGTTCCCCCCGACGTCGCCGAAATGACGCGCCGCCGGGACGCCCTCCTCGAGGAGGGCTATCCCTACCGGGTCGCCGTCCAGGACGGCCGGGTCAAGGGCTTTGCCTATGTGTCGTCCTACCGGCTGCGGCCGGCTTATCGACATACGGTTGAAAATACCGTCTACGTCGACGCCAACACCCACCGCCAGGGGATCGGGCGCAGGCTGCTGGAAGACCTGATCGAAAAATGCACGGCGATGGGATACCGGCAGATGGTCGCCATCATCGGCGATTCCGCCAACCAGCCTTCCATCGGGCTGCACGCCGAACAGGGTTTCGAGGTCGCCGGCACGCTGCCTTCCGTCGGTTTCAAGTTCGGCCGCTGGGTGGATTCGGTGATCATGCAGCGTCCCCTGGGCGACGGCGACGAGACCCTGCCCGATACCTTGCCCGACGACTGATTCCCGGCAAATATCCCGGGCCGCGCCCTAAGTCTTCCCCCATCCCCGCTAGCAGAGAAAGAAAGGGCCGTGCGAATGGCACGGCCCCGAGTATTTGGGAGGAAACATCCAAGATGCAACTTCGGAAAGTCATCGGCTAAGCCGATCTTCCGTATGTTGGGAAGCACAAGATAGCCTTTTTGAATACTTTCGTCAATTATATTATCACTTTTTTGAATATGTTTTTTGACTCATTCAAAACTACCATAACATTTTGAAAACAAATATATTTTTATCCCGCCACCCGAACCGGCGCCGGTATTTTCAGGCTTGGCACGTCCATTGCGTATTCAAGGATGGGTTAAGGAACGAGTGGAATGAAAACGCTGATCCGCATGATCTGTCTGGGCGTCCTGGCGGCGCCCTTGCCGGGGCCTTCCCCGGCCCGGGCCAATCCGGCTCAAGCCTTTGATAATGCTTGGAATTTATGCCGCCTGGAGACGGCGCGGACGGAACGCCAGATGGCCATCCCCCAGCACCTGCTGACGGCCATTTCGCTGGCCGAATCGGGGCGCCGGGACGACGCAAACGGGGTAAATGTTGCCTGGCCGTGGACGGTCACCTCCGGCGGTCAGGGCCGGTTTTTCGACACCAAGGCCGAAGCCTTGGCCGAAGTCGAAATCCTGATGACCCAGGGGGTTCGCAACATCGACGTCGGCTGCATGCAGGTGAACCTGTTCTACCACGGAAGCGCTTTCGAAACCCTGAACGAGGCCTTCGACCCCCGGGCCAACACCACCTACGCGGCGACCTACCTGAAGACCATGCACGCGGCCACCGGCGACTGGACCGAAGCGGCCGGCTATTACCATTCGACGACCCCGGAACGGAACGGCCCCTACAAGGAAAAGGTGCTGACGTTCTGGCGCCGGCAAGGGGGCGGTCCCGGCGGCGGGACAGCGGTCGCCGCCCGGACCCCGGGAACCAAGGTCAAGCGCTTTATATCCATCGACCACGCCCGCATGGCGCGGCTTAACGCCCGCTTCAAGGCCCGCCGCGATGCCCAGCGCCTTGGCGCCGGCGATGGCAAGGACAAGGATTCCCTGGCCGTTTTCCGGGCCAGACAGTTGAACGCCTGGCGCGACGCCACCGGCCGCGGCCTCGGCACGGCGCACTTTATCGCCATGCGCCAGGCGGAATTTAAACTGAAGAAAAAGCGCCAGATGGACCGGCTGGTCAACGGCGACCCGAAGGTCCGTTTCGCCGCCCAACGGGTGCGGCAGCTCAGGGATAGGCGGATAAAGATGACCGGCGACGTCACGGCGACGGCGTTGGCGGCATCGGCGGCCCGGGCGTCATCCCGTTAGACGGCATAAAACGAAACCTCCTGTCATTGTTCCGTTTGATATACCTTGGGGCTGCCCTGGATAACGCTAATTTTCCAGGCTGGCGGAATGAATCTAAAGCGTTGTCGTTTAACGGAAAAACAGCGGGACCGCCGGCTTGAATTTTTCGTCGGCGAAATGACGGCCCGGACGGGGCCAAAAAAACCGCCCCGCGGGTTTCCGAAACCGGGCCCGGGGGCGGCAGGCGTTCGGTTTCCCGAGACGCTTCCGAGGGGGCGTTAGGGATTAGTGCTTGATGCCCAGGGATTCCATCTCCTTGTGCAGGACCTTGATCGCTTCCCCGTGCTTGCCGGCCTTGTGAAGGGCCATCCCCTTGTCGGCGGCGTCCTTGGCCATCATCATCTTGCCCTTGTCGAGCGTGGACAGGGCAGCGTTGATTTTCTTGACGTCCTTGGGGCAATGGGCGGCCTGGGCCGGGGTGGTGAACGTTGCGACGGCGAACGCGGCGACGGCGGTTATCAATAGGATTCGCTTGATCATTCTTGGCTCCCCTGCTGTTTGCGGCGCGCAAGAACGCGCGCTTTCATAAAACCAAACACCTGAAACCGAGCTTTATTCCGATCCGTTGAAAAAAAATTTCCGAATCCGGAATAACCGGCCATCGGCTATTGTTTGCATCATTGAAAGGACCGCGTCGATGGACCCCACCACCGACGGCATTGCCGAGCACCTGCCCCGGCTCCGGCGCTACGCCCGGGCGGTCGCCGCGTCACCCTGTATGTGCGTCCCCAGGGCGGCGGCGATACCGCGTTTCGTTTCGTTTCGGATAGGGGCGTGTCGGTCTTTTATTGGATCGACGGTCCTCTCGCCTATGCCCTGATCGGCAATGTGCCGAGAGAGGCGCTTTTGGAACTGTCCCGCATCGCCTACGAAGCCTTATAGGCGGCCGGGAGCCTAGACCACGCCGTCTGCCTTAAGTTTTTCCAGTTCCCGCGCCGAAAGCCCCAACAGCCCGCCATAGACGTCTTCGTTGTGCTCGCCCAGGCCGGGGCCGAGGGACCTGATTTGCCCCGGCGTTTCCGACAGCTTCGGCAGCGGCGACGGCACCACCACTTCGCCCAGGCCCTCCACGGTCACCGCCGTCAGG
>JADFNT010000238.1 GCA_022563215.1 Pseudomonadota bacterium | reverse complement strand
CACCGAAATGGTGCTGCTTTCGCGGTCCGAGGTCCGGGTCAACCTGCATTTCATCGGCGACCGCGACCAGTTGGCGCTGGCCTTGGAGCAATCGGACCTAAGGCTGTTCGAGGAAGGCGGGCATTGGCGGCTCGGCCTGGTCGGGGCGCCGCCGAAGGGGAAGTCATAGGCCCTGCTGACCTTTAGCTTGCGGGTCCTGGTATGGGCGAAATTCGTTCGGTTTTAGGAGTGAGGACGAAGGACATGTTGGGCATATTCGAGGACGAACGACGCGATAACGGGCGAATTTCGCCATATCCCCCTGGGACGGGGCGCATTTGGCCCAGGATCGTCGTCGTCGAAGGCTTGTGGTGGTCGGCACCATGTCGCCTCCGCCTCCTAGTCCCGGGCCAAAGCCGCTCCCGCCAGGCCCGCAACCTAATGGTCAACAGGGCCTAAGCCGATGAACCTTCCCAACCTGATTACCCTCGGGCGCCTGTTCTCCGTTCCGGTGATTTTGTGGCTGATCCTCGACGGCAGCATGATGGCCGCTTTCTGGGTCTTTTTTGCCGCCGCGCTGTCGGATGCCGTCGACGGCATCATCGCCAAGTACTTCGACGCCGAAACCGTGTTTGGCGCCTTTCTCGACCCGATCGCCGACAAGGCGCTGCTGGTTTCGGTTTTTCTGATGCTCGGCCACCAAGGCTACGTCGAGGCCTGGCTGGTGATCATGGTGGTGTTCCGGGACCTGGTGATCATCGGCGGCGCGCTGCTGTTCCAGACCGTGACCCAGTCGCTGACCATGCAGCCGCTGACCATTTCCAAGGTCAACACGTTCGTGCAGCTTGTTTTCGCCGTCATCGTGCTTTGGGTCGCGGCCTATGGCCTCGACGGGGGCGCGGCGATCGGGGTAATCGGTTATATTGTCGCCGTGACGACCTTGTTGTCGGGGGCCGCCTATGTGATCGCCTGGAGCCGCCGCGCCACCGTCATGGAAGACGCCGGCAATCCGGAGGAGACGGAATGAGCCGAGAAAAGCGAACCCTGTTCTGGATCGCCGGGCTGGCGGTCTTCGTGTTCGTCCTCCATTCGCTGTCCGGGATCCTGATGCCATTCGTCGCCGGCATGGCGATCGCCTATTTCCTCGACCCGGTGGCCGACAAGCTGGAGGACAAGGGCCTGTCACGGGCCCTGGCGACGACGGCCATCATCGCCGCCTTCTTCTTCGTCGCCGTCGGCGTGCTGGTGTTGCTGTTTCCGCTGCTCCAAGCCCAGGTCGTCAGCCTGGCGGCGTTCATCCCCGACCTCATCGACACCTTCCGCGACTATGCCGAACCCTTCCTGGAGCGCCTTCGGGCCGACTTGTCGGCGCGGGAGTTGGAGCGCCTGAAGGAAGTGGCCGGCGGCTACGCCGGCACCGCCATCCAATGGATGAGCGGCCTCTTGGGCGGCCTGTTGAAGGGCGGCCTGGCGGTTTTCAACGTCCTGTCGCTGCTCATCATCACCCCGGTGGTGGCGTTCTACCTGCTCCGCGATTGGGACCTGATCGTCGCCCGCTTCGATTCCTACCTGCCCCGGGCCGCGGCGCCGACGATCCGCGAACAATGCGCCGCCATCGACACCACCATCGCCGGCTTCGTGCGCGGCCAGGCTTCCGTGTGTTTGGTGCTGATGATTTGGTACGGCTTCGGCCTGAGCGTGGTCGGGCTGGAATCCGGGCTTCTAGTCGGCATCGGCGCCGGGGCCATATCGTTCATTCCCTATCTCGGCGCCGCCATCGGCCTGATTATCGGGCTCGGCATCGCCCTGGCGCAGTTTTCCGACTGGTTGCCCATCGCCCTGGTGGCGGGGATCTTCATCATCGGCCAGACGGCCGAAAGCTACGTGCTGACGCCGCGCCTGGTCGGCGGGCGCATCGGCCTGCATCCGGTGTGGATCATCTTCGCGCTGCTGGCCGGCGGCGCGTTGTTCGGGTTCACCGGCGTTCTGTTGGCGGTGCCGGCGGCGGCGATCATCGGCGTGTTGATCCGCTTCGGCCTTTCGAGGTACCTGGAAAGCCCGCTCTATAAGGGCGGCAAGGCCAAAACCAAAAAAACAAGGGCCAGGAAAAAGAAGTGAACACCCCCCCGTCAGCTCCCTCGCAACTGGCGCTTGATTTCGACCACCGCCCGGCGCTCGGCGGTGACGACTTCCTGGTCGCAACCCCCAACGCCGAGGCCGTCCGCTGGCTCGACGCCTGGCCCGACTGGCCGGGCCCGGCGCTGGTGATTTTCGGCCCCGCCGGATCGGGCAAGACGCATCTGGCCGAAGTCTTCCGCTCAAAAAGCGGCGCCCGGCCGGTGGGCCTCCGGGGGCTTGCGGACGAGGCGGCGCCGGCGCTCATGGGCGATGCCCGGGCGTGTGTCCTGGAGGACGCCGAGGAGGCCGTCGCCCGGGGCCTGGAACAGCCGCTTCTGCACCTCTACAATCACGTCAAGGAATCCGGCCGCCATATCCTGCTGACCGCGAAGCAGCCGCCGGCGTGGTGGGGGATCGGCCTCGGCGATCTGGCGTCGCGGCTGAATACGGCGGCCCAGGCCGGCATCGGGGCGCCCGACGACGCGCTGATCACCGCCGTCCTGGTCAAGCAGTTCGCCGACCGCCAGTTGAAGGTCGATATCGAGGTGATCTCGTACATGCTGACGCGCATGGAGCGCTCGTTTGACGCCGCCCGGCGCATGGTCGGCGCCATCGACGACCTGGCGCTGGAAGAACGGCGCAACATCACGGTGCCGCTGGTGCGCCAAGTGCTGGATAAAATTTAGGGAGGAAACCTGTCAATGGACTTAGGCATCAAGGGAAAAAAAGCCATCGTCTGCGCTTCATCGAAGGGGCTCGGCAAGGGCTGCGCCCTGTCGCTGGCCCGCGAAGGCGTCGACGTCACCATTTGCGCCCGGACCGAGGAAACCCTGGAGGAGGCGGCCGACGAAATCAGGGCCCAGGGGGGTGTTGGGGGCGGCGGCGCGGTAACGGCGGTGGCCTGCGACATCACCACCGAAGACGGGCAAAAGGCGGTGCTGGCGGCGTGCCCGGAGCCCGACATTCTGATCAACAACGCCGGCGGGCCGCCGCCGGGGGACTTCCGCGACTGGGACCGCGACACCTGGATCAAGGCCCTCGACGCCAACATGCTGACGGCGATCTTCCTCATCAAGGCAACCGTCGACGGCATGATCGAGCGCCAGTTCGGGCGCATCGTCAACATCACGTCTTCGGCGGTCAAGGCGCCGATCGAGATTTTGGGGCTGTCCAACGGCGCGCGGTCTGGTTTGACTGGGTTCGTCGCCGGCCTGGCGCGCAAGACCGTGGCCGCCAACGTCACCATCAACAACATTCTGCCCGGCCCGTTCGATACCGAGCGCATGCACGCCAACATCAAGGTCAACGCGGACAAGGCCGGGCTCTCCGTCGAGGAGATGACGAAGCGGAAGGCCGCCGCCAACCCGGCCGGGCGCTTCGGCGACCCCAACGAGTTCGGCGAGCTGTGCGCTTATCTGTGCTCGGTCCAGGCCGGCTACA
>JADFNT010000237.1 GCA_022563215.1 Pseudomonadota bacterium | reverse complement strand
GTTGTTGCCATGGGCCAGGCACGTCGCGTTTTCCAGGTGGCGGAAATTGCGCGGCCTTTTGCCGTGATCCAGGATCACCTCTTGGTACAGGTCTCTGAGCTCGTCGAACATCAGCCGAAAAACTCCTTCGCATCGATCAGCGCGTCCGTCAGCACATCCACTTCGTGCCGGGTATTGTAAAGACCGAACGAGGCCCGGGCCGTGGCCGCGATGCCGTAGCGTTCCATCACCGGCTGGGCGCAGTGATGGCCGACGCGCACGGCGACGCCGGCGCGGTCGACGAAGGTGCCCAGGTCGTGGGCGTGGATGCCGTCGATGACGAAAGAGATAATCGCCGCCTTTTTGCGGGCCTGGCCGATGATCCGCAGCCCTTCGACCGCTTGCAATCGTTCGGAAGCGTACTGCACGACGCCCTGCTCATGAGCGGAGATGTTGTCCAGCCCGATGGCGCCGACGTAATCGAGGGCGGCGCCGAGCCCGATGGCCTCGACGATGGCCGGGGTCCCGGCCTCGAAGCGGTGTGGGGATTTCTTGAACGTCGTCTTCTCGAAGGTCACCGACGAGATCATGTCGCCGCCGCTTTGGTAGGGCGGCATGGCGTTGAGCAGGTCCTCGCGCCCCCACAAGACGCCGATGCCGGTGGGGCCGTAAAGCTTGTGGCCGGAAAAGACGTAGAAATCGGCGTCCAGGGCCTGCACGTCGACGGCCATGTGGGGCACCGCCTGGCAGCCGTCCAACAGCACCAAGGCGCCCCTGTCATGGGCCAGGCGGATGACCTCCTCGACCGGCACGATAGTTCCAAGGGCATTCGACACGTGGGTCACGGCGACCATTTTGGTCTTTTCCGAAAGCATTTTTTCGTATTCGTCGAAAAGGAAATTGCCGTCGTCGTCGATGGGCACGATCTTCAGCTCGATGCCCTTTTGCTGGCGCAGGATTTGCCACGGCACGATGTTGGAATGGTGCTCCATGTGCGACAGGATAACCTCGTCGCCGGGGTTCAGGTTGGCCCCGCCCCAGCTCGCGGCGATCAGGTTGATGGCCTCGGTGGCGCCGCGGGTGAAGATGATTTCGTTTTCCGATGCCGCGTTCAGGAACGAAGCCACCTTCCCGCGGCTTCCCTCGAAGCTTTCGGTCGAGGCCTGCGACGTCCAATGGACGCCCCTGTGGACGTTGGAATAATAGGTCTCATAGGCCTCGTTCATGGCGTCGAGGACCGGACGGGGCTTCTGGGCGCTGGCGCCGTTGTCCAGGTACACCAGCGGCTTGCCGTAGACTTTTTGCTTGAGGATCGGAAAATCGGCGCGGATGCGCTCGATGTCGTAGGCGGCGGTGGGGGCGGTGGAATTATCGCCCGGCGAAGCCTGTTGGGCGATATCGACGGCGGTCGATTCCTTGCTCATTCGGCCCTCCATTCCTCGGCCAGGTAACAGGCCGCCGGCAGCCAGTGAACGACCTGATCGGAGATCGCTTGGCGCACGGTTTCGTCGGAAATTTCCTCCAGCGCCTCGCCGATGAACGACTGGACCAGAAGATTTCTCGCCAACGCCTCGGGCACGCCGCGCGAGCGCAGGTAAAACAGCGCCGTTTCGTCCATCTGGCCGCAGGCCGCGCCATGGGTGCATTTCACGTCGTCGGCGTAGATTTCCAGTTCCGGCTTGACGTCGATCTCGGCGCCGTTGGACAACAACAGAGTCTTGCAGAGCTGATGGCCGTCGGTTCCCTGGGCGTCCCTGTGGACGACGATGCGGCCCTGGAAGACGGCCCGGGATTCGTCGTTGAGGACGCCCTTGAAGATCTCGCGGCAGGACGTGTTGGGCACCAGGTGTTCGATCACCGTGGTGTGGTCGCAATGCTCCCGGCCACGCATCAAATAGGCCCCGTTGAGCCCCGCGTGGGCGCCTTCGCCTTCGAGCCGGACGGAGACCTCATTGCGGGACAAGCGGCCGCCGATGGAGAGGTTGAAGCTTTCGTAGGTGGCGTCCCGCCCGACGCGGGCATGGACGGTGCTGAGGTGGGTGGCCTCCCGCGCTTCGGCCTGAATCTTGTAATGGCGGAGCGTCGCCCCGGCGCCGATTTCGATTTCGGTGACGGCATTGGCGAAATAGGCGCCGACGCCCATGCCCACGTGATGCTTGACCAGGGTCACCTCGGCGCCTTCGCCCAGCACGATCAGGTTGCGCGGGAAATAGGCCACCGGGTGGTCGGTGATGCCGCCGATGAAGACGATCTCGATCGGCTGTTCGACCTTGACGCCGGCATCGACACGGAGCACGAAGCCCGAATCCATCATCGCCGTGTTCAAGGCGAACAGCGGCTGGCCGAAGTTCTGGCAGATGCGCCCGAGGTGCTCCCGGGTCCAATCCGCCTCGCTGGCGAGGACGTCTTTCAGGCATTCCAACCTGACCCCGTCCGGCAGATCGCCCTCGATCAGGAATTCCGGGCGCGCCCGCCCGTTGACGAACACCAGCCGGGGCCGCCCGCCGGGATCAGGCAGCAACGAGGGCACCGAATCGAGAACCGCCATGCCGTCCTCTTCGCTGACCGGCTGAAAGCGGGTGTCCTCGAGCGGCTTGAGGCGGGTGTATTTCCATAATTCCTGCTTCGGGGTCGGCAGGCCCAAGGCGCTGAAGCGTTCGATGCCTTCCTCGCGGAGGTCCTTCAACCAGGAAAGGCCGGCCCCCGGCAGGCCCGGACGGCCCGCATCGAAGGACGAGATGAAAGGCAACGGAGTTGATGTCTGGTTGGCCATGATTTGCATCTAAAACTAGAACATCCACATCAGGCACATCTGTATCAGTTCCCTTTATCATAAAATCACTTGAATACAAAACCGAACCTATAGGTCCACGAACTAAAACTTGACATGACCCCAGGATATGATTACATTTCAAAAAACTAAATTCAACCCCATCTTTTTCTTTTGTTTTACGATATTCCAAATCTTTGAAACGAGATTTAATTTTTAAACTTGGGTTAATTCCTGTTAGCATTTTTTTTGTTAAATTGGTAGCATAAGTTGTTGTGCCAATTTCTCCTAATGAGTTTCTAAATCCATGCATATGATCATTATGAATATGACTGTAACATGCAATTACACTATTGTCATCATAAGTTTTTTCTCCGTCAATTCTAATTTTATCAAAAACTATAATTGCTTTTTCCTTTATGGGACTAATTCTAACGAAATCAAATAATTTAGAACTCAATTTATCTCCAAAAAATTTGGTAAAATATCAATATCTGCTAATTTTTTTTCATTAATTACTTGTTCATATTTTTTATACGCTTCCTCAGTCATCGAAATTGCAGTGTTATCCCCTTTAATTGAAACAGCATCAATTGGTAAACCAAGATTCATCTCAAATGCATCTTTAATAATTTCATTAGTTCGTTTATTCTGAGCTTTAGATAATTCCTCTAGATTATTTTCTAGATTTTTGATAGATAAAATTACCATATATGATTGAATGATGGTTGGACGGAATTCAACAATTACTTCAATGAATTCTTCTATAATCATATCCAGCTTTTTGTTT
>JADFNT010000236.1 GCA_022563215.1 Pseudomonadota bacterium | reverse complement strand
TGGAGACCTTGTCGATGGGGCAGCGGATGATCTGGCCGCTATCCGAGACGATGACGATCTGATCCGTATCGAGCACCGTGAAGGCCGCCGCGACATGGGTTTTCTTCTTGCCCCGGGCGAGGTCGATGTTGGCGATCCCCTGGCCGCCGCGCCCGGCGATCCGGTATTCATAGGCCGACGACCGCTTGCCCAGGCCGTCGGCGGCGATGGTCAGCAGGAATTCCTCTTCCTCGGCCATGCGGATGAATTTTTCTTCGTTCAGCTTCGCCGCCAGTTCCTCGTCATGGGCCTTATCCTCGGCGCGCTCGGTGTAATCGCCGCCCTTCAGGCGCCGGGCGGCGTTGACCGCGGCCAGGTATTCGTCGCGCTCCTCGACCCCGACCTTGACGTGGCGGAGCACCGACATGGCGATCACCTGGTCGCCCTTGGCCAGCCTGATGCCACGGACGCCCTTTGAGTTGCGGCCGACGAACACGCGCACGCCGGTAACCGGGAAGCGGATACATTTGCCGCCATGCGCGCTGAGCAGGACGTCGTCGTCCTCGGTGCAGGTGCGCACCCGGACCAGCTTGTCGCCGTCGGCCAGCTTCATGGCGATCTTGCCGTTGGCCTTGACGTTGACGAAATCCTTCAGCGAATTGCGCCTGACCCCGCCCGACTCGGTGGCGAACATGACGAAAAGCTCGCCCCAGGCGTCCTCGTCCTCGGGCAGCGGCATCATCGTGGTGATGGTTTCGCCCTCGTTGAGCGGCAAAAGGTTGATCAGCGCCCGGCCCCGGGCCTGCGGGGTGCCGAGAGGCAGCTTGTAGACCTTGAGCTTATAAACGATACCGGTGGAAGAGAAGAACAGCACCGGGGTGTGGGTGTTGACGACGAACACCTGGTTGACGAAGTCCTCCTCGTGGGTGCTCATGCCGGCCCGGCCCTTGCCGCCGCGGCGCTGGGCGCGGTAGGTCGAAAGCGGCACCCTTTTGACGTAGCCGGTGTTGGTGACCGTGACCACCATGTCCTCGCGCTGGATCAGGTCTTCGATGTCGTGCTCGAACTCGCCCTCGACGATGACCGTGCGCCGTTCGTCGGCGAACTGCTCCTTCATCTCCAGAAGCTCCTGGCGCAGCAGTGCAAAGAGCTTGTCCCGGGACCCCAGGAGGACGAGGAATTCGCCGATCCTGTCGCCCAACTCCTTGAGGTCGCCGCCGATCTTGCCCCTCTCCAGCCCGGTCAGCCGGTGCAGGCGCAGTTCCAGGATCGCCTTGGCCTGGGTTTCGGAAAACTTGTAGACGCCCTTGACGACGGCGCGGCCCGGTTCGTCGAGGAGCTTGATCATGTCCTCGACGTCGTTGGCCGGCCACGCTTTCTTCATCAGCTGCCGGCGCGCCTGGGCCGGATCCTTGGCGGCGCGGATGAGTTTGATCACCTCGTCGATGTTGATCACCGCGACGGCCAGGCCGGCGAGCATGTGGGCCTTTTCCCGCGCCTTGCCGAGCTCATGAATGGTGCGCCGGCGGATGACCTCCTCGCGGAACTCGACGAAGGCGGCGATGATCTCCTTCAGGTTCATCAACTGCGGCTGGCCGTGGTTCAGGGCCAGCATGTTGACGCCGAAGCTGCTCTGCAGCGGCGTGAACCGGAACAACTGCGCCAGCACCACTTCGGGTTCGGCGCTACGCTTCAATTCGACGACCACGCGCACCCCCTTGCGGTCGGATTCGTCGCGCAGGTCAGAGATGCCCTCGATCCGCTTGTCGCGCACGACCTCGGCGATGATCTCGACCATCCGCGCCTTGTTCACCTGATAGGGAACCTCGTGGATGATGATCGCCTGGCGGTCCTTGCGCACCTCCTCGAACGAGGTCTTGCCGCGCATGACCACCGAGCCGCGGCCGGTGTGATAGGCCTGCAGGATGCCGGTCCTGCCCATGATCAGCCCGCCGGTCGGGAAATCGGGGCCCTGGACGTGGTTTTCGATCAACTGTTCGATGGAAATGTCGGGGTCGTCGACATAGGCGCAACACGCGTCGATGACCTCGCCCAGGTTATGGGGCGGGATGTTGGTCGCCATGCCGACGGCGATGCCGCCGGCGCCGTTGACCAAAAGGGTGGGGAACCCGGCCGGCAGGACCGACGGTTCGCTCACCGTTTCGTCGTAGTTGGGCTTGAAATCGACGGTATCCTTGTCGATGTCCTCGAGCAGCGCGTGCGCGGCGCGGGTCAGGCGGGCCTCGGTGTAGCGCATCGCCGCCGCCCGGTCGCCGTCCATGGAGCCGAAGTTGCCCTGGCCGTCGATCAGCATCAGGCGGAGCGAGAAGTTCTGCGCCATCCGCACCATGGCGTCGTAGATGGCCTGGTCGCCATGGGGGTGGTACTTACCCATGACGTCGCCGACGATGCGCGCCGATTTGCGGAACGGCTTGTTGTATTCGTAGCCGCTTTCCTTCATCGAATAGAGAATCCGGCGGTGCACCGGCTTCAATCCGTCGCGGACATCGGGCAGCGCGCGGCTGACGATCACGCTCATCGCGTAATCGAGATAAGACGACTTCATTTCGTCTTCGATGGAGACCGGCGTTATATCGCCATCGGGGGCCGCGGTCGGGGCCGAATCAGAGGGTGTCGTCAAGGGATTTTTCCTGTTTTTTCAAGCGCTTAGAGGACCCGCGCCAGGGCCGGCCCCGAGCCACCGCCGGAACGGTCAAAACTAGCATTTTTCGCTCCTGCAAACAACAAAATGACAGGCCGGAATCAGCCCTTTCCCGGACCCGTTTCGGGGCCCGGAAAGGCGTCAAAAATCGCTTGAAAACCCCCTAAAACGGAATTTCGTCGTCGAGTTCGGCGCCCGGGGCTTTGCCGCCGTTGCCGCCGCCGTTGCCGCCGCCGCTGTTGCCGCTAGGCGCGGAGCCGTCGGCGTTGTCCCATTCGGGCGGCTCACCAGTGGCGGCGTTGTCGCCGGCCCCGGCGGAACCACGGGAATCCAGCATCGTCAACTCGCCGCGGTAGCGTTGCAGCACCACTTCGGTGCTGTAGCGTTCGTGGCCGTCGTTGCCGGTCCACTTACGGGTCTGCAACGCGCCCTCGATGTAAACCTTGGAGCCTTTCCTGAGGTATTTTTCGGCGACATCGGCCAGCCGTTCGTTGAACAGGACGACCCGGTGCCATTCGGTTTTTTCCCTCGGCTCGCCGGTCTGCTTGTCTTTCCAGCGCTCCGACGTGGCGACCGAGAAATTGACGATCTTGGTGCCGTCCTGGGAGAAGCGGACCTCGGGATCGCGCCCCAGGTTGCCGATGAGAATGACTTTGTTGATTGACCCTGCCATGGGAACCCCTCTTTGTATCCTGATGACCGGCACCATAAACGGGCCGGGGCCTCGCCGCCAGGGGCGCAAGCGGTGGAAACCGGGGATAACCCGGCGGCGAATGGATAATAATAATCCCCGTTTGCGTCCCTTTTGTCAAGAACAAATCACGAACAATGTCATATAATGCGGCGTTTACCGTTTGTTGACCATACGCCGCTATCCTTGATCTTCACTCCCTAACGCAAGCCGGAA
>JADFNT010000235.1 GCA_022563215.1 Pseudomonadota bacterium | reverse complement strand
CCCGCCTTCCCCAAGCCCCAGGATTGCGGCGATCCGCGCCGCCATGGCGTGGCGATGGGGTCCGATTTTCGGCTGTTCACAAACCAAAGTGACGTCGAGGTTGGTAATCCGCCCGCCGCGTTCCGCCAACAACTCCCCGGCGCGGCGCAGGAACACGTCCGAGGACGCGTCCTTCCATTGCGGGTCCGAGGGCGGGAAATGGCTGCCGATATCGCCGGCGCCGATTGTGCCCAAAAGGGCGTCGGTCAACGCATGCAGCCCGACGTCGGCATCGGAATGGCCTTCCAGGCCCCGGTCATGGGGAACGGCGACGCCGCACAGCATGACGTGATCGCCGGGCCCGAACCGGTGCGCGTCGAGGCCCAAACCGGTGCGTATTTCGCCGCCGCCTCCGCTCAACAACCGTTCGGCCCGGGACAGGTCGTCAGGAGTGGTCACCTTGATGTTGTCTTCCGCCCCGTCGACGATGGCGACGGCCAATCCGGCCCGTTCGGCGACGGCGGCGTCATCGGTCAACTCGTCGCCGGCGGCCTGACGGTGGGCGGCGAGGATGTCCCCGTACCGGAAACCCTGTGGCGTCTGCGCCCGCCACAGGTTCTGGCGGTCGATGGTGGCGGCGACGGTGCCGTCGTCGCCCCGCTTCAGGGTATCGGCGACGGGGAGGGCCGGAATGGCGCCGGGGGACCGGTCCAAGGCGGCCAAGACCCGCGAAATGACGCCGCCGGCGACCAGCGGGCGGGCGGCATCGTGGATCAGGACCCGCGACGGCGGCTCGCCGGCAAGGCTTTCCAGGCCCAGGGCGACGGACCGTTGGCGGGTGGCGCCGCCATGAACGGGCGCCGCCAGGTCGAGGCCCTGGGCGGCCTGATCGTAAAGGTCGCCATGCCCAGGGTGGATAACGGCCCGCACCATCGTAACGTCGGGGTGTTCGAGAAACGCCAGCAGCGAACGGCGCATCACCGTCACGCCCGAAAGCGGGCAGTACTGCTTCGGCACCTCGCCGCCGAAGCGGCGGCCTTCGCCGGCGCCGACCACCAATGCCACGGTTTCGTTCATCCAGGGTTTCCCGGGCCACTACTCTTGGCGGCCAAATCCGTTATGCTTCGGGGGCCGAATTTAGATTGCGCCCAGGGGATTGCCAAGGGTCTTGCAAAGCCGGGTCGGCGGGGCGATGGTGCGGGGAAAGCCCCGGGGGAGGCCCAGGTTCCGGGGGGAAACCTTCGCCCAAACTAAGGACCGTTCAAGGATTCATGCCGGAACAAACGATTTTAAGCCTTTCGGCCATTGTCGCCCTGGTGCCGTCGTCGCTGCTGCCGTTGCGCAAGGACCACAGCCGCGACATGATCTTTTGGCTGGTCCTGGTGGTGGCCGTGGCGGGGCCGGTCACCTGGGTCCTCGCCTCGATGGCCGGGGCGTGGCGGACCGACCTGTCGACGACCCTGTGGGTGACGGTCGCCGCGACCATGGCGATTTTCGCCTTCATCACCGTCCTGACGCGGGAAACCTGGCGTCTGACGCCGCTGATTTCCGCCTACATGGTGGTGTTGGGGATTTTAGCCGCCGTCTGGAGCCAGGCGCCGCACAAGCCCTTGGCCGCGGCCGCCTCGGGCGGTTGGATCGGCGTCCATATCGCCGTTTCGGTGGCCACCTATGCCCTGGTCACCATCGCCGCCGTCGCCGCCCTGGCGGCTTTCCTGCAGGAACGGGCCTTGAAACGAAAACGGCCGACGACCTTGACCCGGCTCTTGCCTTCCGTCGCCGATTGCGAATGGCTGCTGGTGCGCCTGCTGGTGCTCGGCGAAATCGTCCTCGCCATGGGTCTGGCGACGGGCATGGCGCTGCAGTACGGGGAAACGGGGACGCTATTGGTCCTGGATCATAAAACGATTTTGACCATCACCGCCTTCGCCGTTATCGGCGGCCTGCTGATCGCCCATTTCAAGACCGGGCTGCGCGGCCGCAAGGCGGCGCGGATCGTGCTCTTGGCCTATCTGCTGCTGACCCTGGGGTATCCGGGAGTCAAGTTCGTTACCGACGTGATTTTAGCCTAAAGGGCCGAAGCGTAGGCCTGGCGTGGGCCTGCCGGGGACCTGCCGGAGGAAAATAAAGCCCGGATGCCTGCGATTTAAGCAAATTCCCCACGTAAAACCATTGTATTTGCGGTAAAATTGCCTATTAAACAGGCAACTAAGCAAAGCCTCAGCCCCATGTCACCCAAGATTGGCACCGTCAGCCTGGATAGTCCCGTGATCCTGGCTCCTATGTCGGGGGTAACCGACATGCCGTTCCGCCGCCTAGTCAAGCGTTGCGGGGTCGGCCTCGTGGTGTCCGAGATGATCGCCTCGAAGGCGATGATCCACGCCGCCAGGAAAACCCTGAAGATGGCCACCCATTGCGCCGAGGAACACCCGATGGCGGTGCAGTTGGCCGGCTGCGAGCCCGAGGTGGTGGCCGAGGCGGCGCGGCTTAACGAAGCCCGGGGCGCGTCCCTGATCGACCTCAACCTCGGCTGTCCGGTGAAAAAGGTGACCAACGGCGACGCCGGATCGGCGCTGATGCGCGACGAAAAGCTGGCGGCCGACATCTTCAAGGCCGCCGTCGCCGCCGTCGGCATTCCGGTGACGGTGAAAATGCGCACCGGATGGGACGAGCAAAGCCTGAACGCGCCGAAATTGGCCCGCATCGCCGAGGAATGCGGGATCAAGGCGGTATCGGTGCATGGCCGCACCCGGTGCCAGTTCTACAAAGGCAACGCCGATTGGTCATTCATCGGCCGGGTCAAGGAAGCGGTCTCCATCCCGGTGTTCGTCAACGGCGATATCGTCAGCCTCGAGGATGCCCAAAAGGCGTTGGCCCAGTCCGGCGCTGACGGGGTTCTGATCGGGCGCGGCGCCTACGGCAAGCCGTGGTTCCCGAACCAGGTCCACCATTATCTCGAAACCGGCGAGCGCCTGGCCGACCCGACCCTTTCCGAACAGCTCGCCATCATCCTTGAGCACTACGACGCCATGTTGACCCACTATGGGGTCCGGGGCGGGCTGCGCATCGCCCGCAAGCACCTGGGCTGGTATTGCAAGGGCCTGCCGAAATCGGCCGAATTCCGTTCCCAGGTCATGCGCGCCGACGACCCGGAAACGGTGAAGTCCCTGTTGCGGGGGTTTTATCAGCCGATCATCGAGCGGATGGCGGCCTGATGGCGAAACGCGTGGTCGCCCTCCGCCAGACGGCCGGCGGAACCGACGTCGCCGCCGACAGCATCCTCAATGCCCTGACCTCGGCGATCATCGTCGTTAACGGCGCCGGCGCCATTGTCCACGTTAATTCGGCGGCGGAGAATTTCCTGCAGGGTGGCGCCGAGCATCTGAAGGGGCGGTCGCTCTTGGAACTGCTTCCCAATGACAACCCGCTTTTTTCCCTGATCCAGCAGGTTCGCGAAAGGGACTTCGCCATATCCGAATACGGTGTAACCTTGGAATCGCCCCGCATCGGCAAACATTTCGTCAATCTCCACGCAGCGCCCCTGGCCGAAGACCCCAAATCGGTGGGGGTAACCCTGCAACA
>JADFNT010000234.1 GCA_022563215.1 Pseudomonadota bacterium | reverse complement strand
CGGCGATGATGGATCTGGTGGCCCAAACACGGGTGGTTTGTGCAGCGCTGAACCAAAAGCGTGCGGGGGTCCGGCTTGTCCGTTGCCGCGCCGGTGGTTTCGATATCGGCGCCAACATGGTGCATACGGGCTGGGCCTTGGCCTATAAGCCCGAATCGACCGTTTACGTGGAAACCGAAAACAAAGCCAAAAAGGCCCGCCGGGGCCTTTGGAAAGGCGAATTCACCGTGCCCTGGGAATGGCGTGAAAAACGATGACCCGCCAGGGGAAAGCCGGGGGACTCCGGGGGCGGAATGGTGTTATAATGACGGCTCTCAAGTGGGTGCAGGGGCGGCGGCAAAAGGCGGAACCGCCATTAACCCCGCGTTAACGCGTGCCGTGGATGATAAAGGCGGTTGAGGTTGAGGATGGAATAATGGCCGACGAAGAACAAGCACCAGAAACTCAAGATTCCGGCAAACCGACCACGGAAGTGGAAGCCCTTTTGGACGTCGAGGTCGAGATTACGGCCGTCCTGGGTACGACCCACATGCCAATTTCCCAAATTCTCAAGCTTGGCCGCGGCGCTGTGGTGGAATTGAACCGCTCCGTCGGCGAGGACATCGAGGTCCACGCCAACAATCGGCTGGTCGCCAAAGCCGAAGTCATCGTCGTCGACGACCGCCTGGGCGTGACCATGACCGAAATCATCAAAATAACTTGAGAGTTTCCCATGGGTACAGAATCCGAGATTTACCGCACCGCCAACCTGCTGATCCAGGAATACGGCGAAATGGCGTCGCCGGCGGCCTTTATCCGCGCCGATCAGTTGTTTGACGGAGGCGACATCTCCGGCCGCCGGGTCTGGCTCCGCATCGCCCGGGTCGCGGAAGACCTGTTGTCGGAAAAGCGCCCGGCGAACGTTTCCGTTCACTAGGCCCCGAAAACGCCCTTTCCCCCCGGCGGCGGGGCCGGTTTCCGGGCTCGACCGCCCGCGAGCCGGTTAGGGCGTATCAACTTCGGCCAAATCACGATAGTTTAGGACTGGGCGGTTCGCCGCCCGGGCCGCCGCCCGGGCCCCACCCGTCGAAACGTCGGACGGCTTGGTATTCGCGTCAAAGAGGAGACCCCCCATGGCTTCTCACCCGCGCCTTCTCGGTCTCGGCACCGCCGTGCCCGACCACGTCCTCGTCCAGGACGAGGTGAAGGCGTGTGCGGCCAGGCTTTTCAACGGCCGCACCGCCGATATCAAGCGCCTGATGCCGGCCTTCGACAACGCCGGTATCGAAACCCGGTATTCCTGCGTGCCGCTGTCGTGGCATGAAAACGGCCACGGCTGGGTTGAAAAAAACCGGCTTTACCTGAAAAACGCCGTCGATTTGATGAGCCGCGCCGCCACGGACTGCCTTGATAACGCCGGCCTTGGCGTCGACGCGGTCGATGCGGTGGTGGCGGTTTCGTCGTCCGGTTTCGCCACCCCCAGCCTCGACGCCCTGATCATCGAGCGTCTCGGGCTCGGCCGGGACACGGCCCGTCTGCCGGTGTTCGGGCTCGGCTGCGCGGGCGGCGTCATCGGCCTAGCGCGGGCGGCCGAACTGGCGCAGGCGGAGCCGGGCCGGCGGGTCCTGTTCCTGGTCGCGGAACTGTGCGGGCTCACCTTCCGCCCCGGGGACGCTTCCAAAAGCAACGTCATCGCGACGGTTCTATTCGGCGACGGCGCCGCGGCGGCATTGATATCGACGTCGGGCGAAGGGCCGGAAATTCTCCATCCCGGCGAACACACCTGGGCCGGGACTCTCGACGTGATGGGATGGAAGATCGAGAACGACGGATTCGGGGTGCTGTTTTCCCAGGACATCCCGTCCCTGGTGGCGCGGGAACTGCCGCCCGTCCTCGATGCCTACCTCGGCCGTCACGGCATGGCCCTCGACGACTTCGACGGCTTCATCTGCCATCCCGGCGGGGCCAAGGTGATCGCCGCCCTGGAACTGGTTTTCCGGGTCTCCGACGGCGGCCTGGACCATACCCGGGGCGTACTCAGGGATTACGGCAACATGTCGGCGGCGACGGTGATGTTCGTCCTCGACCGGGTTATGGCCGAGGGTAAAAGCGGACGTTACCTGATGTCGGCCCTGGGGCCGGGGTTCAGCGTCGGTTTCCTGACCCTGAAAATCCCATGAGCGCCCCGGGCCCCTGGGTTTGGCTGATCGTCGGATTGGTCGCCGCGCAGCGGCTGGCGGAAATGTTCCATGCCCGGCGCAACACCCTGCGCCTGCTGGCCGAAGGCGGCGTCGAATCCGGGGCCGGCCATTATCCGCTGATCGTCGGCCTGCACGTGGCGTGGCTGGCATCGATGCTGATCCACGTGGCGCCGGATACGCCCGTTCATTGGCCGTTTCTTTTCGTCTATTTGATTCTTCAGGGGTTCCGCGTTTGGGTATTGGCGAGCCTGGGGCGTTTCTGGACCACCCGCATCATCACCGTCGCCGGCCGGCCCTTGGTGCGGCACGGGCCTTACCGGTTCTTCCGCCATCCCAATTACATGGTCGTCGCGGCCGAGATCGCGGTCCTGCCGCTGGTGTTCGGCGCCTGGGAGATCGCGCTGGTCTATTCGATCCTCAATGGGGCGATGATGGTCCATCGCATCCGGGTCGAAAACCGGGCCCTGTCCGAACAGGCAAGGGATTTCAGAAGTCCCATAACCCCTTAAATTCAGTCTTCCGGGTCATTGGCCGCCTCCTTGGCCTGGGGCTCCAGGTATTTCTGGTAAAAGATCAACCAGACCTTCGCCGCCGCCCATAGAAGGACCATGATCGCCACCCCGAGCCCGTATATCTTCAGATAGGCCAGGGCCTGATCCGCCGCGAAATTCATTGCGTCCCCTTTGCCGTGCTGCCTGGACCCTGCCCTTCGGCACCTTTTTCGACGCATTCGAAGGTGCTGATTTTCTTCCTCAACCCGAGAATCGGACCGGCCCGTTCGATCCCCATTTGAACCCGCCGGGCGAACTTGGCGTATTTGGCGCAGTGGCTGTCGGCCATCGCCTGCGCCACCCCCGGTTGGGTGGCAAGGTGTTCGATGGAAATCTCGTTTTTATCGGCCTTGAGGGTGCATCCGCCGAGTACGGCGGCGGTCAAAAGGATTGCGGTTCGGACAACGGTCATGACCCCCTGACGGTACACCATTGACGGCCGCCGGGGCAAAGCCTGCCACTCAAGCCCGGCGGGAGACGGTTCAGCGGAGCGCCAAGGGCTTGCCGCGGATCACCGGCGCCGGATGGACGGAAAGGCCGCTGGGGGAAATTATTTTCCTGAGGATTGATTCGACAACTTAAAGGAATCATAGGCGATCTTGCCGCCGGCATGGAAAAACCTCTCGATGTCGGACGACGAACAGCCAACCGCCGCTTGCGCCATCAGCGCCACGGTGAAAACAAGTCTTAAGGAGCGAAGGGCTTTCATTCTTCCTCCTTGATGTAGAGCCTGAAGAATTTTTCCCGCTCTTCCGCGTATTCGAACATGACCCTGAGATTTTTTTTAACCAGGTCGTCGTCTATGTCTTCCAAAATCATCTTCCATTTCCCTTCGCAGTGGTTATCCAGCCAGTCTTCTATTT
>JADFNT010000233.1 GCA_022563215.1 Pseudomonadota bacterium | reverse complement strand
AAAAGCCCCGGCGCAAGGCCGAATACGCTGCCCAACTTGCAACGGCGCTTCCGATCAATTCACCCCTTTCCGTTAGTTGGGACGGATTTTTAAAACTCCCTGGTGGCGGCTTGGCCATCAACGACAACCCCCGTGCCAAAATGAAGGCGATCCGCCTTGGTTTTGCCGTTGAAGGGGGCGAGTGATGAAAGTCCGCCCTCAAAACTCCATACCGGCGACGACAACGACCCTTCGCCGTGTCGGCGAAAGGTCCGAACCCCAACTTTGGAAGGAACTCTGGTCATACCCTGACGGCGAACGCCGCCCTGGATACTCCCGGCCCTCATGGCAACACTGGATCGTGCCGGAGGTTCGGAACAATGGGTAGCCGTCAAAAACTCCGCGCCGTCGTCATCGAGGCCAACCCCGAATTTCCGTTGCTATCGGAACGCCGGGAAATACAAGTCGTAGGACGGTTCGCGCAAACGCTTCGGGCCTTGGTTGAAGCCGGGCCGAAGGGTGTCACGGCGCTTGACCTGGCCCATTGGGCCGTCCGCTTGAGCCATTACGTTTGGGTTTTGCGGCACCGGCACGGCCTCCATATCGACATGATCGAAGAGGCGCACGGCGGGGACTATCCCGGCAAGCACGGGCGGTATTTTCTCCGAACAACGGTTGAGTTGATCGACGCCGGCGACGGCGGACCCGTGGTCGATACGACCACATGTCACGGAAGGGCGGCGGCATGAAAGACCGGATTCTCTTTCAGATATGCCCCGGCTGGACATTGGCCGCCGACCGTCAGCAATGGATACTTTTGGAAGCCGATAAAACGGCACTAGAGGGTGGTAAAAACTTGGCTGGGGCGCGATTCCGCCCCGTGGCCTTCATTGGGGGCGCGAAAGAAACCTTACGCCGTATCATGCGGGAAAACGGCGTCAACCCGACGCCCGAGGGACGGGCCGCCCTGAATGCCCTATCCGATTCATTCAAGGCCCGAAGGCCGGCGGCACCGAAATTCGAGGGCGCGCATGGCACGCCACCGGCAACCCGGCGGGCCGCGTGATGGGCGTTTTTGCAGACCACGCCCCCGGCTACCTGGCTCACGGTATCCCGGTTTTCCCGACCGGCGGGGATAACGGCAAAAAGGCGCTGGTGAAAAACTATCAGCACATGGGCGTCCCGGCTTCAAGGAAACTTCTGGAAGGCGCACGGTTCGATACGGCAAATCTAGCGTTCATGTGCGGGCGGCGGAACCGGATCACCGTGCTTGACGTTGACACCCCCGACCGCACGGCCTTTGACCGGGCGGTAAAAGAGTGTGGCCCTACGCCGGTTTTAATCCAGACTGGCAGCGGAAAATATCAGGCTTGGTATCGCCACAACGGGGAGAAAAGAAAAATTCGCCCCATTGAAGGCGAGGCGATAGACGTTCTTGGCGGCGGCATGGTTATCGCGCCCCCGTCTATCCGCCCCGACCTGGACGGCAAAGCGTATCGGTTCCTTGACGGTTCCCTTGATGACGTAAACCGGCTACCGGCGATCCGTAAGGGTTCGCTGCCGCCGGAAATTTATGGTCCAAGGGGAAAATCGGACAATCAAAACAGCGGGATGCTTCAGGGAAGGCGAGACGATGAACTTTTCAAGCAATGTCTCCGCGACCTAGCCAACGGCCACGATCCCGAAAAGATGCCGTCACGGGCCTTGGTTTGGAATGAAGGATGCAACCCACCGCAGACCGAGGCTGAGGTAATGGCTACCGTCGCCAGCGCCATTAAGGTTCACTTGGAAAAAAGAAATTGGGTTGGCAGCCGGGGAATTTTCCAGGTAACGCGGGCGGATTTAGAAGCCTTCGGCGGAGACGCCGACGCGCTCCTATTGTTCGGCGTTTTAGGGTTTGAACACGGCAGCCGGAAAGAGCCCTTCGCCATATCACCGATTGGAATGGAAACCGGAAACGTGATTCCAGGTTGGGGGAAAAAGCGATACCGGAATGCCCGAAACCACCTGGAAGAAATGGGCCTCATTTCATGCGTTCATAAAGGGACGGGCAGAGGCAATCCAAGCCTGTTTCTTCTGTCCGCTAAAGTGTCCCCGAAAGAGCCACAATATAACAGAACATGTTCCCCCCCTTTAGAGGGAAATGGAACCTGAAAATGGCGAAACGAAATCGACCCGAACAGGCAATTTCCCAGGCCGCATTGACGGCTGTTGAGGCCGTGATAAGCGAGACTGACGAATGAGCGACAAGGAACACAATCCACGGAGACGCCGATGAACAAGAAATCTGAAACCACAAAAGCGGTGGCGGAGATAGGGCGAACCACGGTTAATCCCGAAGTCGGCGCATGTGGTGAGGTGATTTTGCCTCAAGAAAAACTTTCCGATACTCAAGCTCTCGTGGGTGCGGGTGAGAATCCTAAAGCGGTGACTGCGGATGCGTCATGGCAGAGGCTGGACCTTGCGGAAAAAGCCGATTGTCTTTCGCTGGCGGTAGATATGGCGGAAACCATCCAGGCGCGAAATAGCTTGGAAGAGATGCTAGCCCACCAAATGGCGGCGGCGCATTCCCAAGCGATGCGGCTGATTGCGAAATCGTACAACTTCGTCACCCATACGGAAACATGGGACTCAGAGGTGCGCCAACAAGTGCAGTCAATCGAGGCCGTCCGCATGGCCAATGCTGCGGCCCGTTTAATGAAAACATATCAGGACGGAATGTTGGCCCTTAATAAGCTACGGACAGGGGGAAAACAGACGATTCTCATCCAGCATGTAAACGTCAACGACGGGGGCCAGGCTGTGGTTGCCGGAAACATCGACAAGAGGGGAAATAGCGGGGGGAACGATGGAAAATGAATTCAACCCCATGCAAAAGCTATTACCCATGCACCTGGCGAGACGTTGCCTTGCCCGCACCCGAAAGGGGCCGCCATGCCAAGCACCGAGCGTGAAGGGCAAGAAGCGGTGCCGGATGCACGGCGGCGCCAAGGGTAGCGGCGCGCCCAGCGGGCCGGCAAATGGCAATTACCGAACGGGCTTCTGGACCAAGGAGGCCATCGAGGAACGCCGAAGAACCCGAGAGCTGATATGCTCTCTAGAAGCGTTGATGTTGGAGACATAGTTTAAGGCCCCCTGCCGCCTTGGCGCTCATGGACTACGTTGGCAAGGAAGCCGCTGCTATGGATGCTCGTGTCGCGAGATGTGGCGTGGGAAACCCCCGCCGGATCGGGGCCAGTTCTCCCGGTGATGTCCGCTTTACCCCCGAAAGCGGACATCCGAATAGGGATTTCCTGTTATTTCGAGGACAGCCAGGGCGCGAAACGGGCGGCGGCTTCGCGAGCCTTAGCTTCGGTCTCGTAGGGTATATGGGCGAAATTGCCGATAGGGAACCAGCCGGACAGGTCTTCCGCGTCGCGGCGGTAGACCTCGAAGCCAAAGGTGCCGCCGCCACGCCGGAAGATTTTAACGTAGCGGTCCCCATCGGGCGTTTCCACGGAATCGAGCACCAGTCTGTCCACTGAGATATCCCAGATAACCTTCAAATCGACTTGTAAGCGGAGGAACAATAATGGACTTCGGCGGCGGTGGACGTTTGTTTGCGCCCTGTCAGCTGTC
>JADFNT010000232.1 GCA_022563215.1 Pseudomonadota bacterium | reverse complement strand
CAAGCCCGTAACGGGGCATGTAGGTGTCGTCGGTGGTGCGGTTGAAATCGATGCCCCAGCGCCAGTTGTCATTAATGTCGAACCGGACCTCGCTTAGGATATGGCCCCGGAAAGCATTGCCATCCACGGCGGTGGAATCACCCTCGGTGTTGCCGGCGACGAAGCTTCCCGTGGCGTCGATGGTGCCCTTGAGAAAGCGTCCCCGGTACTCGGCGATGGCGCCCGATCCCGCGTTCTCGGTAATGAGCGGTGTTACGGTGGCGTCTTGTTGCGGCGAAAGGTTGATGAAATAAGGTATCCGGGCGACAAAGCCCAAATCCGTCGAGCCGCCGAGCGATGGGATCAGAAACCCGCTTTTGCGTTTAACGGTCGGATCAGGATGCGAAAAATAGGGAAGATAGCCCACGGGAACGCCGTAAACCTCCAGCCAGGCATCGCGGTATTCGATGATTTGATTTTTCTTGTCGTGAATGATTTTCACCGCCTTGACCTGCCATAAAGGCGGACGTTCCGGGTTATCCTGGCAAAGGTTGCAGGGCGAATAGACGCCTTTGCGCATCTCGGTGATATTCCCCGCCGAACGCCGCGCCCCGGTCGCGGCGATGCGCGAACGGTCGGTCAGGATCATGCCGAAGCTTTCGATGACGGCGTCGCGAAGGTCGCCGGAAACCTCCATGCGGTCGCCGAAAATGATTTCCCCTCCCGGTTCGGTCAACTCCACGTTTCCCGAGGCGGAAACCACATCCGTAACCTGGTTATAGGTGATGGTATCGGCGAGAAGCCTTCGCGACCCCTGGATCACCTCGACGTTGCCGGTTGCGGTGATGATGTTGCGCTCCTCATCGAAGCTCATTTCATTGGCGCTCAGATGAACGGGAAGATCGCGGTCGATCTTGCCGGTCGACTCCCTGGGCGCCAACTTCTCTTTTGCCTGTTTTTCCTTTTTTTCCTCGACGGCGAAGTACTGGGGTCCGAAGGGGGTGGAAAAGGAGGGCCCGGTGGCGGGAGAAGGCGCCGGAACCGGCTCGGAAGGAGCATTGGGGTCGTAAGGACCAGGGAACCAAAGAGTGCCCAGAGGCTTCTGGGCCTGTGGGCGTGGCAACGGTGGTGCCGGCTGGGGATCGATAACGGACGGCGGCAGCGTTTGCGGGGTTGACGGTTTCTTTCCGTAAGCCTCCGGAACCCAGAGGGTCCCCAGCGGCTTGCCCGGTTGCGGCCCGCTGGCCGTCGGGGTGGGGAAACGATCCGTCGCCACGGGCTTGATGGTCGGGGTCCCGATTTGCGGCGCCGGAGCAACGATTGGGGCCAGTGGCGGGGCGGGCACCGGGGTGGGCGCGGGCGTACGGTAGGGGCCGGGATACCATAGGGTTCCCAAGGGTTTTCCTGGATCAGGCGGCGCTCCTTCGGCGGCCGGGGCGACGAGCGCCACGGCCAGGACCGCCGAAATTGCCATGATATGTCCCAGGGTCAATCGCATCACCGGATCTATCCGTCTTCGAGGTGGAGAAGCGTGGCCAATCCGAGAAGAGTCGCCACCCCGGACGGGGTCCAGGCCGCCAGTATCACCGGTATGCTGTCTGAAAGGCCAAGGGCAAAAACGATGTCCGAGAAAAAATAAAGGACAAACCCGGTCATCACACCGCCGGCGATGACGAAGGTTGTTCCCCCCTGCCTCGAATGGCGAAGGGTGAAACTGGCGGCGATCAACACCATGGCGCACATGAGAAGCGGCGCCGCCAGAAGGGAATGCCAGTAAAGGCGGTGCCTGACGGCCGAAAAGCCGGCCTTTTCCAGGGTTTGAATGAACCCGGGGAGGTCCCAAAAGGACATCGTTTCCGGGGGCGCGAAACTGTCCTGAATCTTGGAAAGGGTCAGGTCGGTGGCAAGCCAGTAATTCTTTTCATAACTGGGCGGGCTTTCGGGTTTGTAGACCCAGGCATTGATCAAGTGCCAAAAGCCTTCCTCGAGACGGGCGTATTCGGCGTCGATGCGGCTGAGGAACTTGTCGGTTCCCTTATAGTTGAAAACGATGACGTTCCTGAGCTCGACGTCCTTTCCAGACTGCAGGATAGAATCCGAATGGACCACGGATTGTCCTTCGGCATTGGACTGGCGCAGCCACAGGCCGCCCTTCGACAGCGCCAGGAAACTCTTGTGCCCCTTCAACAGCGTCGATTCCAGCCTCTCGAATCGGGTCAAGGTCGATGACGACAGGGGATTGAGGACGGTGATCTGGAAAACCCCCAACAAAATAGCCAGGGCGATCACCGGAAAAAGGAACTGCCACGCCGATACGCCGGCCGCCCGCGTGATCACCAGTTCCTGGGACCGGGTCAAGCGCCAGAACGCATTCATGCCGCCGAAAAGAATAGCGAAGGGAAGCACCTGCTGGCC
Organism: Pseudomonadota bacterium; assembly: GCA_022563215.1. GTDB lineage: Bacteria > Pseudomonadota > Alphaproteobacteria > Rhodospirillales > Casp-alpha2 > Casp-alpha2. The sequence goes on along the minus strand of JADFNT010000232.1, from coordinate 1,217 downwards.
CATATAGGGGAGCTTCAGAATCGCCATTTCCATCACCAGGGCGAAGGTAACGTCCGGCCGGGCGGCGGACCGGCGCAAAAGCTCGACGACGTCAAAAATCAGAATCAAAAACATGAACAACGCGAAAATAACGGCGAAGCTCTGCAGGAAGTGGCGGCCGATATAAAACGATAGCGTTTTCGATAGGCGCACGGGTTCAATCCTTCGCTATCAAGCCGTCTGCGGCTGGGCGGCGGAACGGCGCCGGCGTAGCGGATAGGCCAAGAAGAAAAATCCAACCAAAATCGGCGCCAGCCCGTGAACGTACAACAACGGAACCAGGGTCAGATTCTTGGCCACCAGATTATCCAAGCCGAGCGCACTACCCTGGAGCGCCACCATGAGGGCGATGGCGACGGAAACCTGGCGGGTTTGGGTGCGGCGGCTGAAACTGCTGGATATCAAGCACGCCAGACCGACCAGGGTATAGGCCAGGGCCGCCAGGGGCGATACCAGCCGTTTATGGCCCTCGACGATGAATTTACCGAACTCCTTGGCCCCCATCCCCTCGGCGAACTTTTCGATATTTAGAAGCTCATGGAGGTCCCGTTCCCGGGGCTCCCGGTAGCGTGTGCCGATGACTTCCGTCGCTTTCGCCAGATCGAAGACATAGCGATCGAAATAAAGGATCGACAGTTTATTGGTGGCCTTGTCCACCGTCTGCCGGTTGCCGTCGAACAAGACCACGCGGGCGCCGCCGTCGGTTTCGACCATGGCGCCCTTGGACGCCATCAGGGTGAAGGGATTTTTCTTGTCGCGTTGATCGTGGACCAAAACGCCCAATAACTGGCCTTCGTTGGTGCGTTGGCGGACATAGACGGTGATTCCATCGCCGACCTGATTGAAGGCGCCTTCCCTAAGCAGGATGTGACTGTAATTGTAGCGAATGTCCCACTGCAGATTGCGGAATTTGGTATAGGACTGCGGGACAACGAACATATTCATCGCATAACCGATGGCCATGACGATTAGCGCCAGGATCAATGCCGGTTTGGCCAGCCCCACCTGGCCCACTCCCGACGCCTGCATGACCAACAGTTCCCGGTCGGTGATGAGCTTCGAGTATGTGAATACCACGACCGTGAACAGCGCGATCGGCAGCACGATGACGATGAAGTTAGGCAACAGCAATACGGTCAGGTAACCGAACATCCCCGCCGAAAGCCCGCGGTTGACGA
>JADFNT010000231.1 GCA_022563215.1 Pseudomonadota bacterium | reverse complement strand
GAGAGCAGCATGGACGCCGTCTTCGGCGCCCTGGAGAAGGATTGGGGCAGCCTCGATTTCGTCGTCCATGCGATCGCGTTCTCCGACAAGGAAGAGCTCAAGGGCGATTACCTGGACACCACCCGGGAAAACTTCCGGCGCACCCTCGATGTGTCGTGCTATTCGTTTACCGCCCTGGCGCGCCGCGCCGCACCGTTGATGACCGGCGGCGGCAGCCTGCTGTCGCTGACGTTTTCCGGCGCCCAGCGGGTGATGCCCAACTACAACGTCATGGGCGTGGCCAAGGCGGCGCTGGAAGCCAGCATCAAGTACCTGGCCGTCGACCTGGGGCGGCGGAATATCCGCGTCAACGCGATCTCCGCCGGGCCGATGAAGACGCTCGCCGGCAGCGCCATCGCCGGCGCCCGGCATATCTACAAATGGAGCGAGGAACACTCGCCGCTGGGACGCAACGTGCACCTGGACGACATCGGCGGCGCCGCCCTTTATCTGTTGTCGGACCTGTCCCGAAGCGTCACCGGCGAAATTCACCACGTCGATTCCGGATATAACATCATCGGCATGCCGGCCCCTTGATCCTTGGTGTGAGGCCGAGGGCCTCTATTTTCCTTAAAAAAATTATGGCTTTATGGCGCCCTTGGTTTAGTTTGGTGTTATTCAAATTATATGTTTATGATCATGACGAATAAGGAATAGATATCTTTAGCTGGCATTTCACCTTTGAATGGCCATGTTTAGAAAATGGAAATGACGAAAACCGAAACCCAAAGACCCTATACGCAGGTGCTGGGCCGCCTGCGGGCCGTCGGCCTGCGACCGACGCGCCAGCGCCTGGCCCTGGCGAAGCTGTTGTTCGAAGGCCCCGACCGGCACGTGACGGCGGAAATCCTCCATGGCGAGGCCCAGGCCGCATCCATGCGGGTGTCGCTGGCCACCGTCTACAATACGCTGCATCAGTTTACCGCCGCCGGGCTGCTGCGCGAGATCGTCGTCGATTCCCAGCGCTCGTACTTCGACACCAACATGACCGACCACCACCACTTCTTCTTCGTAGGCACCGGTGAGCTCAAGGACATCCCCGGCGACCAGGTTGAGGTGGCCGGGCTGCCGGCCCCGCCCCCGGGCATGACGGTGAAACGGGTCGAAATCGTCGTCCGCGTCGAAAACGAATAAATATTCTTTTAATAACAATTAATTATTGGACAGTTTAGAGTTAATAAAAAGTAGTTGACTCTTGCCTGTCCAGGAGTCATATTACCCCCGCGCCGCTTGCCGGGGCCTCTGCCCCGCCGCGGCCCGTGATCGCCCGTGATCGTTTCTCAAAATATCCACTAGGGAGAAAGCCATGGCTGACTTAAAAGGATCCAAAACCGAACAAAACCTCAAGGACGCGTTTGCCGGGGAATCCCAGGCCAACCGCCGCTATCTGTATTTCGCCCAGAAGGCCGACGTCGAGGGCTACAACGACGTCTCCGCCGTTTTCCGCTCGACGGCGGAAGGCGAAACCGGCCACGCCCACGGCCATCTGGAATATCTCGAGGAAACCGGCGATCCGGCGACGGACCTCCCCATAGGCCCCACCAGCGACAACCTGAAGGCCGCCGTGGCCGGGGAAACCCACGAATACACCGACATGTACCCGGGCATGGCGAAAACCGCCCGCGAAGAAGGTTTCGACGAAATCGCCGATTGGTTCGAAACCCTGGCCAAGGCCGAAAAGTCCCACGCCGGGCGCTTCCAGAAAGCGCTCGACGAATTGGACTAACGGTCCTTCGATTTCAAAATATTATGGGGGGGCCGTCATCGGCTCCCCCTGTTTTTTTTATTAGTTAAATTGGCGTTCTGAACATGAGAGAAGGCAGCCTCGAAGCCCCCATCCGCCACCCCATCCCCTGGCGCGACGCGGATTTTTACCACCCGGCGAAGCTCGATGCGGAACTGCGCCGGGTCTTCGACATCTGTCACGGCTGCCGGCGGTGCTTCAATCTGTGCGACACCTTCCCGCGCCTTTTCGACCTTATCGATGATTCCAAATCCGGCGAGCTGGACACCGTCGACAGCGCCGGTTTCAAACCGGTGATCGATGCCTGCACGTTGTGCGACATGTGCTTCATGACCAAGTGCCCCTACGTGCCGCCGCATGAATTCAATGTGGACTTTCCGCACCTGATGCTGCGCGCCCGCGCCCAGGAATTTAAAAACGGCAAGGTCTCGTTCCCTAAGAAACAAATGACCCGGACCGACCGTAACGGCAGGATCGGCTGTTCCGTCTCCGGCCTCGTCAACTGGGCGTGTCAGTGTTCAAACAAAGTGACCCGCCCGGTGATGGAAGCCGCCGCCGGCATCCACCGCGACGCCAAGCTGCCGTCCTTCGCGCCCAAGACCCTGACCGACCGGGCCAAGTCCTCAAGCCCGGAAATCAACACCGACGCCCCCGCCTTCGGCCGCAAGGCGGTCCTCTACGCCACCTGTTTCGGCAACTACAACAACCCCGCCATCGGCGAGGCGGCGATCAAGGTGCTGGCCAAAAACGGCGTCGAGACGCAAATCGTCCATCCCCGGTGCTGCGCCATGCCGCAACTGGAACACGGCGACATCGAGGCGGTCGCTGAAAGCGCCACGGCGACGGCCGGGGATTTGGGCGCCTGGATCGACAAGGGCTACGACGTCATCGCCCTGGTGCCGTCGTGCGCGTTGATGCTGAAGTTCGAATGGCCGCTGATCGTGCCCGGCGACGAAGCCGTTGAGTTGTTGAGCCGATCGACATCCGACCTCAGCCAATACCTGGTCGGTATCGCCAAGAACGAAGGCCTGGCCGAGGGCCTGAGGCCGCTCGACGGCGGCGTCACCGTCCATATCGCATGCCATGCCCGGGCCCAGAACATGGGCCAGAAAGCGGCCGAGATGCTGCGCCTTCTTCCGCAAACGGAGATTTCGGTGATCGAGCGCTGCTCGGGGCACGGCGGCGCGTGGGGGGTGATGAAGGACAATTTCGAGGTCGCTCTCAAGGTCGGCAAGCCGGTGGCCCGCGATGTCGCCAAGCAGAATCCCGGGCACATGGTCTCCGAATGCCCGCTGGCCCGTGACCATATCCTGCAAGGGGTCGAGCGCCTGGGCGAGGACTCCGCCTCCATGGCCGCCCGCATCAGCGCCGCCCAGCACCCCATCGAACTGATCGCCCAAGCCTACGGGCTGTAAGGAGGCTTACCTTGTCTGCCAAACACGAAATCACCCGCGACGACATCTTAGACATGGAGGACTACGTCGCCGTGCGCGAAGAAAGGAAGCGCGCCGTCGCCGAATTGAAAAAACACCGCCGCGTTGCCGTCGGTCCCGACGCGACCTTCTATTTCGAGTCCTATGACACCATGCTCCACCAGGTGCACGAGATGCTGTACATCGAGAAGGGCGGCGAAGAGCAGATCGAAGACGAGCTTCGGGCCTACAACCCGATGATCCCCAACGGCCGTGAACTGGTCGCCACGTTGATGTTCGAAATCGACGAACCGGCCCGCCGGGCCGAATTCCTGGCCGGCCTCGGCGGCGTCGAGGAAACGGTGACCCTGACCTTCAACGGCGAAACCGTCACCGCCACACCGGAACAAGACGTGGATAGGA
>JADFNT010000230.1 GCA_022563215.1 Pseudomonadota bacterium | reverse complement strand
CACCTTCATCGAAAGCACGCTTTAGCCCACTTGTTAAGATAGGCATTAAATCAAATTCATCAGGTTGAGGCGATCTAACCGGGCAAGTTTGTTTTTTATGTTTGGCTTCCATTTTTAGTTTCTTCTGGCTTTGATGTTTGGCCTTTTCGTACCAAAGATCATCGTTTGTATCGTACCATGAGCAATTATCGGGCATAGTTGTTCTCTCTTCTTCCCTTGTTATCGTCACCGGCAGTCTTAAATCTGAAATTAAAGTTTCAGGGAGCAGCAGCCGATACACTTGTTAAAGCGGAACCCTTTTGTGTGGAGTTAGAGTTATGCCTAAGTATTACATTGATTCTGGCCTGCTCCGTTTCGTGGTCATTGCGCCCAATGAAGTCGAGGCGTTGCAATACGCTTTACACCATTGCTCACATGGTATGCCGTTGGGGCCGATCATCCGGGTCAACCAACAGGGTTTCGAGGAGGAGCATGAGGATGATCTCTACTACCCCACATTGCCGCTGTTGGAGCGACTAGGACTCTACTTCGACGCCTAAACACACCCTGTACTGCAATGGAATGAAATGAGGTAAACCCGCCCCCAGCAGTGCTGGGGGCGGGTTTTTTGCGTCTTCCCTCATTTGTCTGGTATTGCCCCCGCTTGACACCCTCGCTTGATATGATATGATATTTGGCATCCGACGGGCGTCTAACCGGCGAACCTCCTAACCCCACAGGTGTCATCATGGTAAATGATAAATGGATTGATGTTGATCGGGACGGCTTACGCCAAATTTTGTCACGCCGCCCCAAATCGTTCGTTCTGCCAGCGTTGATACAAAATGGATGGGACGAGAACATTACACGACTGGATGTTGAATTCCGCCATGTCGGTAAAACCTTCCGGTGCGCTCAGGCTTACCGGCCGGAGCAGCCGGTCGAAATCGTAAAGCGCCCGCGCGTCGTCCGTCCGGCCCAGCTCCTGAAGCGCGATCGCCTTGAAGGCCAGCACCGAGATGTTGCCGGGGTGGTCGTCGAGGAAGGCATCGCACAGATCGACGGCGGCCCCGGCCTTGCCCTGTTGCAGGTAAACGTCGCCCAGGTTGGCATGCACCTTGTCGTAATCCGGCGCCATGCCGATGGCGCGGCGGTAGGCTTCGACCGCTTCCGCGAGCCTTCCCAGTTCCTTCAACGCATAGCCGATGTTGATCTGGGCGCCGGCATGGGCGGGATCGCATCGAAGAGTCTTATCGTAGCAGCCGATGGCGGCGTCGAATTCGCCCTGCTCCTGGAGCGCGATGCCGAGGTTGTAATGGGCGTCGGCGAACCCGGAATCGAGGCCGATGGCCTGGCGGTAGGCGTGAATGGCGTCGGCCGGCTTCGACAGCTCCATCAGGGCGGTGCCCAGGTTGTTGAGCGTTTCCGATTGGCCGGGGTCGGCCTCCAGCGCCCGCCGATAGGCCGAGACCGCCTCGGGCAGCCGCCCCAGGGCCTTGAGAACGTTGCCGAGGTTGAAATGCGCAGGCGCGAAGTTCGGATCGTTTTCCAGGCACCGCCGATAGGACTCCTCGGCGTCGGTGAAACGCCCCTGGGCCTCGAGGGCGATGCCTAAGTTGTATTCGGCATCCAGATAGCCGGGCCGGGCGGCCAGTGCCCGCCGGTAGGCATCCTCCGCCTCGCCAAGCGCATGTTGCGCCTTCAGCACGTTGCCGAGGTTGTTGAGCGCGTCGGCGAAATCGGGACGGAAGGCCAGGGCGGTTTCCAGAAGCGACCGGGCCTCCGCCCCGTCGCCGGTCTGAAAGGCGGCGACCCCGGCCAGGTTGAGGGCCTCGGCATTGTCCGGTTCCGCCGCCAGAACCCGCCGGCAAAGGCTAAAAGCTTCTTCGGGCCGCCCGGCCCGGAGGGCGGCCGCAGCCTCGCCCAGGGGATCGCCCAGGGGATCACCAGCACCGATGTCCGGCGCCGGGCCAATGAGGGCCGCCCCGGGGGACAACAAGGGGGCCGGGGAAAGACGCTTTTTTTTCGCCTTCCTTGCCGGTGCCGATCGCTTTTTGCTTTTTTTCGGTTTTTTCATCGCCGATCTTGATCAGCCGACCCTATTTCGGACCGTCATTTTGCCCGCCCTCGTCGACGGATTTAAACCACCCCTTGAACGTCTTGGTCAGGTTGCCGCGGTCTTCCTCGGACGCGGTGACGTAGACGGCGGCCCAGATCAGGAGCGTGGCCAGGGAAAACGCCGTCGCCAGCCCGGGGAGCCGCGGCTTCACGCGGTTTTGAAACCACCTTCCGAACGGGTCTTCGGGGTTGCGGGCCTTGCGGCGGATAACGACGGCGGCGGCCACGAAAGCCGCCATGACGGCAAGGAAAAGCCAGTCCAACGGAATGCCTCCTGCGAATCACTTTTTCAACATATAAATTGCGGGCACTAGACGGAAGTTACGGCCACATCGCATCTCCGGCGACGACGCCGCCGAGGATCACCGTTCCCAGCCCGACCATGCCTTGCAGCGTCCAGTTTCCCCAGGTCAGCGTCTTCGCCGTATAGACCAGGGGAACCGCGATCGCCGCCGACAGCGCCGCCATGCCGATGATCGAGCCGGCGCCGAAAAGAGCCACGTAAAGCAAGCCCAAGGGCGCCGGGCCCACCGAGGCCGCCGTCAACACCAACAGCGCCGCCGAACCCGCCATCCCGTGCATCATGCCGACCAAAAGCGTCCGCAGGGGCAACCGGCCCGGATGGTCGTGCTGGTGACGGTCCGGATCGTGCCGCCTCGGTTCGCCCCGGTGAGAGTGGGCGTGCAAATGGGTGACGCCGTCATGGTGCCGGTGAAGGTGGAAATGAACCCGGTCGCGCGCCAAGCGAAGCAGTACATGGCCACCAAGGAAAATCAGCATCAAGCCGACGGCGGTCTCCAGTCCATGGGCCAGGGTCTCCGGCATGGCCGCGCCAAGCAGGACGGCGCCCCCGCCAAACACCAACAAGGTCAGGGTGTGTCCCATTCCCCAAACCACGCCGTGCCTGACGATCCGCCGAACCGATTTTTCACCCGATGTAATGCTGGCCACCGCCGCCACGTGGTCCGCTTCCAGCGCGTGGAGCATGCCGATAAAGAACCCGAGAAACAGAATCGACGCCATGGAACCTCCCCATTTCTAAAAACTGTACCTTTATTTCCCCGTCCGGGAAACAGCCGCGGGCGGGTTCCGCGCCGGTTTCCCTTGCCGCCCAAGAGGCCTCAGTCGCCGACCAAGTGCAGCGTCAATTGGCGTTTGTGCGGCCGGGTGCGGTGCTCGAACAGGTAAATTCCCTGCCAGGTGCCGAGGCCTAAGCGGCCGTCGGTAACGGGAATGTTCAGCGACGTCTGGGTCATGGCGCTTTTGATATGGGCCGGCATGTCGTCCGGGCCTTCGGTCCCGTGGCGGTAGAGGCCCGGGTCTTCCTTGACCAGGGTCTTGAAGAAGGTCTCCAGGTCCCGCATCACGTCCGGGTCGGCGTTTTCCTGGATCACCAACGACGCCGAGGTGTGGCGGATATAGACCGTCAGCATGCCGGTGCCGACGCCCTGCCCGGCGACCCAGCGGGCGACGTCGTCGGTGACCTCGGTCAACCCCTGGCCGGGGGTATCGAAGGGGAGGGTGC
>JADFNT010000018.1:7486-13586 GCA_022563215.1 Pseudomonadota bacterium | reverse complement strand
CACCGGTCGTCTCCGTGCAGCTTGGCGCCGCTGGGTTTGGCCGGTTCCGTGTTGTCGCTACGATCTACGCAGGCGCCTTTCTGGTGTGGACGATATTCACCGACGCGTACCAGGGTTCGGCGTCGATTCCGAACCTCCTCACAGTGTTCATCGGCATCGGTTTGGGTTTCGGCTACATGTTCCGTTACATCTCAGGCGTGGCTATCGTGGGCTCTGTCATAGCGTTGGCGCTGGCATGGCTGGTTCTTGTTCGCGATTGGCCGGTCTTACCGCCGTCCGAGCGCATGATGTAGACGCCGCCATCGGGGAAGGCCCGGGAGCCCACGTTTGGGGCCTCAGGCGCGCTTTCGGCCGCCTTGGCGGCGGCGTCCGGCCCCATCATCCAGAACACCTCCGGGCCGGCGGCGGCCGCTTGAGCGCCATCGCCGAAAGCCAGGCCCACCTGAGCGACAAGGTAACGGTGGTCGCCCCAGGCCTGGGGGCCGAAGGGCAGGACCCGTCCGTTGTCGGCGTCGCCCCACAGCGGCGAGGTGCCGTCGGCGCGGCCATAGGCGGCGGTGAAGGCCGCCATGCGGCGAAGCCGGGAGGCATACGCGCCGGGGACGTCGAGACCCTGTTTCAGGCGGTGCAGGGCGGGCAGCAGGAACAGCTCCAGGACCAGCCGGTGATAGGCGGTCGAGGCCTCGAAATCGACCCCGTCGGCGAACACCTGTCGGGGCAGCTCGTCATTGAGGATTTGCCATCCCCGCCGCTGCCAGGACCGGGGCCCGCTGCCGGTGCCGAAGAACAGGCCCATCACCACCAGCCCGGCGGCGTCGGCCAGCAGGTGATTGCCGTTGACGTCCGACCATTCCAGGTGCCGGGAAGTGAAATCGCCATGCAGGTAAAGAAGCTTGAGAAAATCACCGCGGAAATCGCCGTCCCACCATTTGGCCGAGCGGTGGAAGACGTGGAACAGCCACGCCAAGGCGATGCCCCGCAACGCCACGTCCATGGTACAGGCCCAATTGACGCCGCGGGCAAGCGGATTGGCTTCCGCCCATTCCTCGATGACCTGTCTCGCGGCCTCGGCATAGCGCTCGTCGCCGGTCAACAGGTAAGCCTGGCCCGCCGGGATCAGCCACTGCAGGCGCGACAGTTCCCACGGCACCTTGACGTCGCTGTCGCGGTCCAGGTCGAGGATATCGAGGCGGCGGAAAAGGGCCATCGGCCAGCTATGGCCGCTCTTGAAGTCCTTATGCCATTGGATGGGCCGTCCGAGCGCGACTTCGCCCGAACCCAGAAGATCGACCCGCCGCTCGACCGCCTTTTCCGCCGCCCGGATGATGCGGGCGCCGTCGCCGGGGCAGATTTTTTCGTAATCCCCGGCCGATAGGGGTTCGGTGTAAGGGGCAAAAGGAGATTCCGCCAGCCGCGACCACAGGCTGTCGAGGCTTTCAGCCTTAAGGGCGGCGAGCAATCGGCTTGGCGTCATCCGCCGCGACCGGCGCCGGGCCAGACGCTGGTCCAACTCGGACCGCGCCTGGCGAACCAGCCAACGGATGATCACATGGGGCGGCTTCCCCCAGCCCCGGCGCAGGAGTTCAACTAAGCGCTTCGTCATTACGGGGACCTACGCGGCATCGTCGGCGACGTTTTCGAGGAACCATTCGTGGGTCCGGGCAAGCCCCTCGGCATTCGAATCGATTCGAGATAGTGGTCATAGATGCCCATCATTCATCATTATGGTCTTCGGCAACCTTGCGTTCGGTCTTGGCCATCTTTTTTAGTTTTGGGAGTTCGTTTTTTACAAAATCCCAAATCAGTTCCGGTCGCATGGAATCGTAGTCGTGACGGAGCATGCTCCCGAGGCGCCGCAACGCATGAAGGTTTATATCCGTATATTGATCATCAAAACGATCACCAATTTTTCGAGCCGCTTCCGCGATCCGTTCCAGGCATCGTTCAACCCCATCGTTCAAAAGGTCATCGTCAAGAAATTTCGTTTTCGTCGTTCCCCTGACGTGATTTTCGATCCGTTCGATGTTTTCAAGAATATCCGCCAAACGCCGCGCCACATGTTCAGAAGACATAAAGAGCCTCCGCCTCGGCATTTTTTCGAAGGCGCGGCTTCATTGTTTGGTGATCGGCGACGTCCACATCGACGTTGGGAAAAGTTCGTTGGATGGATTTCTCGATGATCCCGATGACGGTCACGTAACCAAACAGTCCTCCGATTTTTTTCGAATCGAAATCGATAAAGATATCGATGTCACTGTCCGGGCGATCTTCCCCGCGAGCCGTGCTGCCAAAAATCGCGACACGATCGACACCGGCGGTGATTAGATTTTGCTGAATGCTTTTCAGGGCTCGAGCGGTTGGAGCCAGACGGTTGGCGGCGATAGGATAATTGGGGTTCTCGCGGAGAGCCGTCGCCAGTTTACGCATAGCGGGTTTTGTCGCCAATGGCACTTTCACCGTCATGTCTATGATGCCTTGATCGCGGAGTTTTCTTCGGCGCTTTCGCTGACGTTCGGCTGCTGTCGTTGCCATCGGCAATAGTCCTAGTTTGCAATATACATCCTACACTGTGACGTGTCACAAAGAAAGTAAACAAGTAACAATCAATCCTCTTATCGTTTTGACGGCATTGAAATTATGTTGAATTTTAAATATGAATTCCCAATCCTGTCAAAATTTGAACACTCATATCCGCCTTCGGCGGACCGCTTGGGGCGGAAGGGTAATTCGCCATGGCGGAACAGCGGGGAACGATGAAAAAGGCGGTATTTTTCGATCGCGACGGGGTTTTGGTCCGCAGCCTCGTCGGTGACGGCAAGCCCTATGCCGCAAGAACGATTGAGGAATTCGAGATTCTTCCCGAATCCGGGGGCGTGACCAGGGATTTGGCCGAGGCCGGGTTTCCATTGCTGGTTTTCACCAATCAGCCGGACGTCGGCAACGGCCTTGTCGAACGCTCGGTGGTCGAGGAAATGAACCGGATTCTGCAACAGACCCTGCCCTTGACGGCGGTCAAGGTCTGTTATCATTCGCAAACGGAGGGATGCGCATGCAGGAAACCGAAGCCCGGCATGCTGATCGAGGCGGCGAGGGAGTTTGATTTAGACCTATCCCAAAGCTATGTTGTCGGGGACCGCAAAAGCGACATCGAGGCGGGAAACGCGGCGGGGTGTTTTACCATCTTCATTGACCGGGGGTATCGGGAACAATCCCCTGATGACGCGGATAAAAGGGTCCATTCCCTTGCCGAAGCGAGGGATTTTATCCTGGCCCTTGAAGACAACGCCATTGAATAGGTAATGAACAGGTTATGACGAATCCTCCTCTCCTCAGTGACTTGAGCATCAAGATTTTCGCCGACGGCGCCGATCTGGAGGGAATCCGCGAGATGTCCCAGGAGCCCCTGATCCAGGGCTTCACCACCAACCCGACGCTGATGCGCAAGGCCGGGGTCGACGACTACAAGGCCTTCGCGCTCGACGCGCTCAAGATCGTCACCGACCTTCCCATTTCGTTCGAGGTCTTCGCCGACGAGTTCGACGAAATGGAGCGCCAGGCGATGGAAATCGCGTCTTGGGGGCCGAACGTCAATGTCAAGATTCCGATCACCAACACCAAGGGCGAAAGCGCCGCCCCTTTGGTCGAGAAGCTTTCGGGCAAGGGGGTTGCTCTCAACGTCACCGCCATGTTCACGTTGCAACAGGTCGAAGAGATCGTCGGCGTCCTCGATCCCGGCACGCCGGCCATCCTGTCGGTCTTCGCCGGGCGGGTCGCCGACACCGGGCGCGACCCGATCCCGCATATGAAAAGCGCCGTCGACATCGCCAAGGCGAAGCCGAAATCGGAACTGATGTGGGCCAGCCCGCGCGAGCTGTTGAATATCTTCCAGGCCGACGAAGTCGGATGCCACATCATCACCGTCTCCAACGACATGCTGAAGAAGCTGTCAAGCGTCGGCAAGGACCTTGGCGTTTTTTCGCGGGAAACGGTGCGGATGTTCCATGACGATGCTTCCGCCGCAGGGTACACCATAGACACGGCGGATTCGGATGCGGCCGAATAATTGGTCTCGGACAACGACCCCGAGGGAAGTCACGTGAAATTCAAAAAATACCGGTAACGGGCGGCGCCGGCCAGGCGGCCCGCGGGACCTTGATTAGGCGGCGTTTTTTTCCTCGACGATGCGGCGCGGCAACGGAATTTTGACCATCCGTTCAATATGGTCGACGACGCCATCACCAAAGGTGCGCCGGACCATCGACAGGTAATTTGAATCGGTGAAATAGGTTTGCCAGGCCTGGTCGCGGAACTCCAATATATCGGCCGAGGTGCAATGCGCGTTGGCCAGCGGCAGGGTATCATAGGCGTGTTGCGAGAATTGATGCCAGCTGCTCGGCAGTTCGCCGCCGCTGGCGGCCGCCTCGGCATACAGGGGAGACCCGGGATAGGCCATGGCGGAATAAAAATTGGCGAATTCGCAGTTCAGTTCCAGCGCCAGGTCCAGGGTCGACTGCATCCGTTCCATGGTGTCGTCGGGAAGACCGAAAATAAAATTGCCGAGGACGTAAATGCCGGCGTCTTGAATGCGCCGCACGACGTCTATGATGTCCTCGTTCTCGAACTTCTTTTTGGCGCCGTCGCGGACGTTGTCGCTGGCGCTTTCGATGCCCAGGCACAGCCAATTAAACCCGGCCGCCTTGAGCTTATCCAGAAACTGGTCCTGGACCGTATCGACGCGGGCGTAGGCCCAGATGTTGACACCCAAATCCCGTTCAATCAGGAGATCGCAAATCTCCATCACATGACGCTTGTTGAGGACAAACATCTCATCGACGAATTTTATGTTCTTGACGCCGTAGGTCTCCACAAGATGGACGATTTCATCGACCACGACCCGTGGCGACCACATCCGGTAGGCCGATTTGCCGAACGGCGCGTTGATGCAGCAAAACGAACACTTATACGGGCACCCCAGGCTCGTGTGCATGGACGCATAGGACCGGTCTTCCAGGTCATCGAAGGCATGCCAGTTATGGGATCGGTACCGGTCCATCGGCAACAGGTCCCAGGCAATACCGGGCATTTCGCGGTCAAGGTCGGTTATCAGGGGCTCGGCGCTGCGCGGCTTGATGATCCGGCCCTCGTCCCGCCACCACAGGCTCGGCACATCGGCAAAGGACTCGCCGCCTGCCTTGAGCGCCTCGAAGGTTTTGTGAATTGTCACCGGCCCCTCAAGATCACAAACGAAATCGATGGGTTCTTCGAGCATGGTGCGTTCGGGCAGGGCCGCGAGGTGGGTTCCCGTCATCAGGATGCGGGCATCGGGGTTGCCGTCCTTGATGTGGCGGGCGACGGCGCCGGCCGAGGTCATGGTCTGGGACGACGCAGACGGCTGATTGCCGTAGACCACGATGACGATCAGCCTGGCCTGAAAATCGTCAATCGCGCTGTTGGCGATTTCAGCCGCCGACATGTTGAAGGCCGGGCCATCGATCAGGGCGGCCCCCAGACCTTTTTGACGAAGATATGTGGCGAAAAGGGCGGCGAACGCCGGCGGTTCGATGCCGCAAAATTCGTCGCCTAGATCCTGGTAAATCTGCTGGCGATCACCCGGATTGACAAAAAGAACATCAACCGCTTCAGCCATTGTCCCCTCGTCCCGTCCGTCAGGGTTTGAAACCCTCAAAGTCATATCAGGCCCGCCTGACCGGCGTAACCAAGTAACCTTTCCCGGCCGGGCTGTAAAGGAATCAACCTCCCTTGCCTACTCCACCCAATGAATTGACGATCTTCAACCAAGAAATACGTTAAATGGCAATCAGTCGGTAGATTCCGACATGTTTTCGAGAAACCATTCGTAGGTGCGGGCAAGCCCTTCGGCAAGAGATGTTTTCGGTACCAAGGTTGCATCCCACCGACATTAGTCGGCAATCAAATATCTGCTCCTATTTGTTATAACCCAAAAGTTCAAGGGTAGTGTTGTAGTCAGTATTGCTATTTAGGGTGTTCAAAAAATCTGGGTTCACGGTACGGCGTGGCAAAGATACAATCTGTTCATTTCCTCGTGTCCCCGTTCGGTCTCCTGTAATATGTGAAAATT
>JADFNT010000018.1:0-7476 GCA_022563215.1 Pseudomonadota bacterium | reverse complement strand
CTTCGGCGACCAGCCCATACCGGCGATAAGGGTGTTATCCAAGAGCTTCCGGGGCGTGCCATCTGGCTTGCTGGCGTCGAAGAAAAGGGCGCCTTCAAAACTCACCACTTGGGCGATGGTTTCCGCCAGTTCCCTTATGGTCAGTTCCTCGCCAGTGCCGAGGTTGACCTGCACCGGCCCCGAGTAATGCTTCATAAGGAAAACCAGGGAATCCGCCAAATCATCAACGAACAGGAACTCCCGCAGGGGATTGCCGGTGCCCCAGACGGTGAGGTCGGCGGTGGGTGCTGCCATCTCACTCCGACAAAATACTTTCCTGGGTCGATTACGTTCCCCAGGAAACCCTGTTCTGGCGGCGGAGCATGTGGGAAAAGGCCGGGGGAAAAATGAACGAGAGCTTCCAATTTGCTTTGGACTGGGACCTCCTCCTGCGCTTTCGGGATACGGCGATCCACCACCGGGGCAAGCTGGCGAAGGCGTGTTATGTACGGCTCCGCCATTAAGGATATTAACGCTCACCCAATCCAATGATCGTGCCAAGCCGTCAGGTTGAACAAAAGCCACAGGTGCAGTGCATTGTCCTGGCGTCCTTCGCGGTGGTTCTTAAATCGCCGGGCGATATGGTCGTGGTTGAAAAAACCTCTTTCCAGAAGCGATGAGCCGAGCACGGCGGTCTCGGCCTGTTTTCCGAAATCGCCTCTCAACCATTCCGCCATGGGCGCGCCGAAACCCATTTTCGGGCGGTAGAGCACTTCATCGGGGAGGATGCCGGCGAGCGCCTTCTTCAACAGGTACTTCGGTTCTCCGCCGCGAACCTTCCAGGCTTGCGGGATATCCATGGTGAAGTCCACCAGCCCGTGATCGAGGAACGGCACCCGGCCTTCGACGGAGGTCGACATGGTGATCTTGTCGACCCGCATAAGCAGAAGCTCCGCCAGACGAACCTTGAATTCGTTGTGGATCATCCGGGTCAATTCGTCGCGCCCCGGGTGGGCGGAATCGAAGGACTGCATCAGGGCCGAAATCACCTCGCCGCTGTCTGCCGCGCCCAGCCCGGCTGTATTCAGTCCCGCTTCTTCCAGCACCGGCCACGGCCCGCCCTCGACGGGGTCGGCAAGGACTCTATCCTTGTGGATATTCCAATAGGCGTGTGCCGCGCCCCAGAACAGTTCCTGGCCTTTGGCGCCGCGCTCGAGAATATCGGCGATGCGGTCGAGCCTCGGCGTATGCGAACAAGAAAGTCCTTTCGCTACCGATGCCGCCCCCTTGCGGGCCGGGCCTGGCAGGGCGTTGAAAGCGCCCCAGAACCAGCGATGGAGTTTGAGATAGAGCCGGTAGCTGTTATAGCCCGAGAATTGCTCGTCCGAGCCTTCGCCCACCTGGACCACGGTAACGCCGGAATCCTTGGCCAGCTTGGAGACGAAATAAAGCGGCACGCAGACCCAGTCGGCGAGGGGCTCGTCCTGATGGTGGACAAGATCATCCAGGTAGCCCTGCATGTCGCCTTCGTCGATCAGAACCTCGTGATGGTTGGTCTTGAAATCCTTTGCCACCCTTGATGCGTAATCAAGTTCGTTCAGATGCGTGTAGTCCTTGAAACCGACGGTGAAGGTCTCCACCGGCTGGTCCATCAGGCGGCTCATCAAGGCGACGTTGGCCGAGGAATCGATGCCGCCCGAAAGGAACACCCCGAACGGCACGTCCGACATCATGCGTTTTTCGATGCCGGCTTGCAGACGGTCACGGATGCCGGTGGTGTAGAAATCCTCTACCGCCGCGTCGGACAGTCCCTTGAGATCGCCCGGATCGATGCCCTTGCCGGGAACGGCGTCCCAATAGCGCCTTGCCTCCATGCGTCCGGATTGATCGACCTCCATAAGGTGCCCGGCCGGAAGCTTGAAGATATCCTTGAACATGGTCAGCGGCGCCGGCGCCACCATGAAGCTCAGATAATGGTTGAGCGCCGCCGGTTCGACGTCGCGGGGCACGCCCGGATCGGCGAGGATCGCCTTGATTTCAGACGCAAACCGGAAGGTCCCGGCGGTCCGGGTAAAATAAACCGGCTTGATGCCGATGCGGTCGCGGACCAGGAACAAGCGCTTTTCGCCGTCGTCCCAAAGCCCGAAGGCGAACATTCCGTCCAGCCTGTCCACCAGTCCACCGATGCCCCATTCCTTGTACCCGTGAACGAGGACCTCGGTATCGGAATGGTCGGTACGGAAGCGGTGGCCGGCTTTCTCCAGGAGGGCCCGAAGCGCCATGTGGTTATAGATTTCACCGTTGAAGGTGACCCAGACGGTCTCGGCGGCGTCGCACATCGGCTGGGCGGCTTCATCGGACAAGTCGACGATGGCCAACCGGCGGTGAGCGAGGCCGATCCGGCGGTCGGGCGCAATCCACTGACCCTCGCCGTCCGGCCCCCGATGGGCCATGCTGTCGCCCATGGCCTTGAGGACGGTGCCATCCACCGGGCGGGTGCCGCCGATATCAAGAATGCCCGCTATGCCGCACATGAGAGTTGATGCTTCCTTGGTGTCAAGGTATCGGCGAGAAATTCACTGTTTTTCGCCCTGCCGACATCGACTGTAATGGACTTATCTCCAAGGATGTATAGAACACGGGGACGGCCTGAACCAGTCAACCCTGATATCCAGGAAAGCGCCAACATGTCAGCCGCCGAACAATCGAACCCACAGGTTAAAATCCGGCTGTTGATCAACGCCCTTCATTCAAAAAGCGGCGGCGGCCTGACGTATTTGAACAACATGCTTCCCCATTTCGCCGCTGACAGCGACCTTGATATCCATCTATGCATTCATGAAGACCAACGGAAACTCCTGCCCGATAATCTGGAAAACATAACCGTTCACACCCTGGATTTCCCCCAAGGGTTTTGGCAGCTTCAGTTGAGAGAGCAGATTGACGTCCCGAGACTGGCAAGGAAGATTGGCGCGGACATCACCTTCTCACCTGCCAACTACGGTCCGTTGATGGCCCCCAATTCGGTGATTTTGCTTCGCAACGCGCTAAGCGTCGCCTTCGTTGAACGCCGGCCGGTGAAATTGGCCTATTGGGCAATGGTTTATGCGGGAACGGTGCTTTCGCTGCTGACATCCAAGCGCGCCATCACCGTTTCCGAATATGCCCGCGTTGCCGCCAGTGGTGGCCTAATAGGGCTGTTCAGCAACCGTCTTAGGGTCATCCCCCACGGGGTTTCCGGGATTTTTTTACCGCCTAAACAAAACACCAACCGTGAAAAATTCCTGCTGGCCGTTTCCGACATTTACGTTCAGAAAAACTTTAAGAACCTGATTTGTGCGGTGGCGCGCCTAGCGTCCGATCATTCGGACGTGACGCTGAAAATCGCCGGCCGGCCAATCGACACCGAATATTTTGCAGAGTTGAAAAATACGGTTTCTAAGGAAAAGCTCGACGGCAAGGTTGAATTCCTGGGCCAAGTCCATCCCCAGGAGCTCGTCGCCCTCTATCAACGCTGCGGCGTCTTCGTCTTCCCCTCGACCGTTGAAACCTTCGGCAATCCTCTTGTCGAAGCCATGGCCTGCGGGGCCCCGATCGCTTGCTCCAATACCGCGGCCATGCCAGAGGTGGTCGGTGATGCGGCGGTGTTTTTTGACCCGCTGAATATTGAAAGCATGGCCTCGGCGATCGGCCGTTTTTTAAACGACGGCGAATTGTGCCGGGAGTTAAGCCGCAAGGCCGTGGACCGCGCCAAGAAATATTCCTGGAAAAAGACCGCCGAACAAACACTGGCCGTCATCAAAGACGTCAACATGGGCAACGACTTGTCGTGACCGCCATCATCCCCGGGGTAGGGGACTCATCGCCAGCGTTGCCGCCAGGCCTGGAACATGAGCACACTCCAGATGCGGGCATCGGCCGCCGGTTCGTTCCTGAGAAGTCCCTTCCATGCCGTGCCGACGCAGGCCGGGTCAAGGATACCGTCTTCGGCAAGGCGTTTTTCGGCAAGCAGTTCCTCGGCCCACTCGCGAAGCGGTCCCCGGAGCCAGTCCCCCAGAGGCAGGCTAAATCCCTGCTTCGGCCTTTCCCAGAGCTCAAGCGGCACGTATCGGGTTAGGACCTTCTTCAGAAGCCATTTTCCCTTGCTCTCCCGGAACCTCATTCTTTCGGGCAACCGCCAGGCGAAATCGAAAAGCCGGTGATCGAGAAGCGGCTCGCGCGCCTCGAGGCCGAAAGCCATGCTGGCGCGGTCCAGTTTGGCG
The DNA here is from genome assembly GCA_022563215.1 of Pseudomonadota bacterium. Taxonomy (GTDB): domain Bacteria; phylum Pseudomonadota; class Alphaproteobacteria; order Rhodospirillales; family Casp-alpha2; genus Casp-alpha2. The sequence continues at coordinate 3,235 of JADFNT010000018.1, read as the reverse complement.
AGAATATCGTCGGGGAGATAGGTGACGCTGTCGAGATACATCATGCGCTCAAGAATGTCCCCGTCATCGGCGCTAGCCCAAAACGGGGCCTTGGCTTCGTTGGCGCCGGGCACCAATGTTTCAGGCGCATCCCAGGTGCTCACCAGGCGCCGGAAAAATTCGTTGAAATCGCCGTCAACGAGATTTCACGCCAGCCAGTGCATCGTTCGCCCTTCTTGGCCCGGTGTGACCCGTTTCGGCATAAGAGAAAAAAGAACGTTCCACGCCGGAATGGGGACCATCTTGAGCAAGCCCGCCGTCATGGGCCGGAGCGGAGACGGAATCTTCCCGAGGGCGGCCCAAAGGTCGCGGCCGCGGAGATACCGGTCGTAGCCGCCGAATAGCTCGTCGCCGCCATCGCCGGAAAGCGACACGGTGACCTCGCGCCGGGCAAGTTGGGAAACCAGCGCCGTCGGAATCTGAGACGCATCGGCGAAGGGCTCGTCGTACATTTCGGCCAGCCGGGGAATGACCTCCCGCGCCTCGGCGGGTCTGACGATGAGCTCGGTATGGTCGGTGCCAAGGTGATCGGCGATACGCCTGGCATCCTGGGCCTCGTTGACGGCATCGTCTTCGAAACCGATGGTAAAGGTCCTGACAGGCCGGGAACTTTGCGCCTGCATCGCGGCGACGACGGTTGACGAGTCAATGCCGCCGGAAAGGAAAGCACCCAGCGGCACGTCCGAAATCATCCTCAGCCCCACGGACTCCCGGATCAGGGTATCAAGCCCGTCTGCGGCCTCGTCATCGGAAACGTCCAGGAGGTCGCCTCTGCCCGCTTCGCGAACGTCGGCCAAGGACCAATAGGTAAGCGTTGTTTCCCGGCCGTCGGGGCCGATGGAAACGATGCTCCCCGGCATCAGTTTTTCGATGCCCTTGTAGATGGAGAATGGCGAGGGGACGTATGAATGGCGAAAGTAAGCGGCCAGCGCCCCACGGTCGATTTCCGGCGTCCAATCAGGATGCGCGCGGAGCGCCTTGAGTTCCGAACCGAAGAGCAGAAGTTTCCCCTGCCGGCCCCAGTAAAGGGGTTTCACGCCAATTCGATCGCGTACAAGATGGAGGGTTCGCTCATGGCGGTCCCAAAGCGCGATGGCGAACATGCCGATGAAACGCCGAACCGCTTTCTCTAGTCCCCAGGCCTCGATGGCTTCGAGGATGACCTCGGTGTCGCTGGAGCCTTTGAAACGGGTTCCCGCGGATTCCAGTTCCCCCTTGAGATCGCGGAAATTATAGACCTCGCCGTTAAAGACAATCACATGCCGGTTGCTTGCCGAAGCCATGGGCTGGTGGCCCTGGGCCGAAAGATCGATGATCGAAAGGCGGCGAAATCCAAGGGCCACGCCGGCTTCGGCGTCGACCCATGCGCCATCGTCATCGGGCCCTCGGTGGCGAAGCGTTTCGGCCATCATCCCGACTTTTTCCCGCAACGCGTCTTCGCTCGTGCTCCGGGTGAAATCGATAAACCCGGTCAGGCCACACATAATATTTTCCGATGGTTGTTGCGGGGGCGAAGGTGGGTCATGGGCGGGTTATGAGGTGTCGCGGGGAACAATCCCGAAAAAAGGAATTCATCCGGGATATTATCGTGGCGCACGCCACTCCGTCCACTTAACACCGGTAAAATCAGGACGTCTTCCCGACCGTGCTCTCGAGACGCGGGTAAAACGCGCCCAGGGTCAAAGCCCTAAAACCCATGAACAGCGTGAAGGCGAACCAAAGCCCGTGATTGCCCATTTCCGGCGTCAACACGTAAACAACGGCGGCAAACACCGCCAACGAGGCGGCCATGCCGTTACGCATCTCGGCGGTCCAGGTGGCGCCGATGAAAATGCCGTCCAACTGGAAGCTCCAGACCGAAACCAGGGGCAGGAACTGGACCCAGGGCAGGAAGGCGTAGGCCGTCTCGCGGACCTCGGGCACGCCGGTCAGGATATTGACGATCAAGACGCCTGAGGCCAGATAGAAAGCGCAAAAGGCGACGGAAAAAATTAGCGCCCAAAAGCTCGTCGCCTTGACCGCACGGCGGAAACGGCTACGGTCCCGCGCGCCGACGGCTTCGCCGGTCAGCGCCTCGGCGGCATTGGCGAAACCATCCAGCGCATAAGCCGAAAACATCTGGAAATTCAACAGCACCGCGTTGGCGGCGAGGATGGTGTCGCCCATGCGCGCGCCGATGGCGGCGACGATGACGAAGGCGGTCTGAAGGCACAATGACCGGATCAGGATGTCGCCATTGACCCGGACCATGCGGCTCAGGCGGCCGCCGTCGATGATCCTTTCCCGGTGCAGATGGCCGCCGATGCGCTTGAGGTTTCGGGCCACTAGCCAAAGCCCCAGGCCGACGGCGCCGGCCTCGGAAATCAGGGTCGCCCAGGCGACGCCTTCGACCCCCCAGCCGAGGCCGATGACGAACCACAGGTCGAGGACGATGTTGACGCCGTTCATGAACACCTGGGTGGCCAGCGCGGCGCGGGTGTTCTGAATGCCGAAGAACCAGCCCAACAGGGCGAAATTCAACAGCGCCATGGGCGCGCCCCAGATGCGGATGGAAAAATAAGCGTCGGTCAGGGGCCGGACCTTGGGTCCGGGGTCGATGATCCCGAGCGACGCCCAAAGAATGGGAATCTGGACGGCGATCAGGAAGACGCCGATGGCCACCGCCAACAGTCCGGCCCGGGCCAGCCAGGCGCGCACTTCGTCGGCGTCCCGGGCGCCCAGGGATTGCGCCGTCAGGCCGGTGGTGCCCATGCGCAGGAAGTTGCAGCCGTGGTAGACGACGTTAAAAATCAACGCCCCGATAGCGACGGCGCCGAGAAAATGAGGGCCCGGCAAATGCCCGACGACGGCGGTATCGACGGCGCCCAGCAACGGCACCGAGATATTGGACAGCATTACCGGCCCGGCCAACGCCCAGGTCTTTCGGTTCCAGTTTTCCGCCCCCATGCCCAGACAATCCTTGATTGAAACGGACGGCGGGCCGATCAGGGTCCCGCCGCCAACGCGGCCGAACCATGGCATAACGCCTTCCGGGATAACACCCCAAAATCAATATGGAGTAAGGGCCCGAGACCCCATCACCGCGCCTTTAGCGACCCCTTAACGCCCAAGGGCCCGGCAACTGACGGCGAGAAGGGCCTTTTCGCCGCCGGCCATGGCCCTGATTTCGATATCCTGGCTAGTGGTAAGGACCCGC
>JADFNT010000229.1 GCA_022563215.1 Pseudomonadota bacterium | reverse complement strand
GTGGCGAGATCGTTGCCGCATAGCGCTGTCGATTGAGTGAACTGATTGCCGATGAACTGCATGCCGTCGCCGGAATCGCCGGCAAAACGAACAACGGCGGAACCCAGTTCTTGACGCTGAAGGGATTCAGGCGGGTCTTCTTTTAAAGCTGTTACCCTTGGCATGGTCTTCACGTCAGGAAGTCATTTTACCGCCGATGCGCCCTGGACGATGCTTGCGTTCAACGTGCCGGCGCATCATAACGAGACAACTTATATTTAAATGACATTTATCTCCCATTGCGCCAACACCACAACTCTTAATTCATAGGAAATTGAATGTTTTTTTAGGTGTTACATTCGAAACCAAACGAAGCGGCGCGACGCTTTTGGAAAGACATTAACCGGCATGATAATCCCGTCGGACTTTATTTAGGGTTCCGCGATTCGCATAATTGAACGGCAAAAAAAAACGCATGAATGAAAAAAACGGAACACTGACGCTGCTTCACGACCTTATCGATAAGGCTATAAAGGCCGGCGCCGATGCCGCCGATGCCGTCTTCGTCGAAGGAGTGTCGCTTTCATTGACGCAGAGGTTGGGCGAAAGGGAGCACCTGGAACGCTCCGAAGGGGCCGATCTGGGTCTTCGCGTTTTCGTCGGCTCCCGCCAGGCCATCGTTTCGTCATCGGACACGTCCGAGACGGCCCTGGATGAACTGGTGGATCGCGCCGTGGCCATGGCCCGATCAGTGCCCGAAGATTCCTATTGCGGACTGGCCGATCCGGAACAGTTGGCCGGCGACTTTCCCGATCTGGAAGTCTGTGACGACGCCGAGCCCGACAGCGACATATTGAGCGAACGCGCCGCCAGGGCGGAAGAAGCGGCACTGGGCGTTTCCGGCGTCACCAATTCCGAGGGCGCTGAAGCCGGTTGGAGCCGGAACAATATCGCCATGGTCAGCAGCAACGGTTTTGCTAAGACTCGTTCCGGGTCCAGCCATTCGATCAGCGTTTCGGTTGTCGCCGGCGAGAATGCCGGCATGGAGCGCGATTACGATTATGCCACCGCCGTCTACGGGGACGATCTTCCTTCTCCGGAAGAAATCGGCCTCAGCGCCGGGGAAAAAGCCGTCGGCCGCTTGAATCCCCAAAAGGCCCAATCGGCTGAAGTCCCCGTCGTTTACGATCCCAGGGTCGCCAACTCGCTGCTTGGCCATTTGGCCGGCGCCATCAACGGTAATTCCGTGACCCGCGGCACCACTTTCCTGAAAGACAAAATAGAAGAGAAAATATTTCCCGATTCGGTCACCATCGTTGACGATCCGCTCCGCCGCCGCGGTCTCCGGTCGAAATGCTTCGACGGCGAAGGCGTCGGCACCAAGCGCATGGACATTATTGAAAACGGCGTCCTGAAGACGTGGATCCTGGATTTGCGCTCGGCCCGGCAACTGGGATTGAAGACAACGGGCCACGCCGCCCGGGGCACGTCGTCCCCGCCGTCGCCGTCGTCGACGAACCTTTACCTCGAAGCCGGCGAGGTAACCCCGAAAGCCTTAATGGCCGACATCAAGGAAGGGTTCTATATCACCGAGCTCATGGGGTTCGGGGTTAACGGCATTACCGGCGATTACAGCCGGGGGGCCAGCGGGTTCTGGATCGAAAACGGTGAATTGGCCTATCCGGTCACTGAAGTGACCATTGCCGGGAACTTGACGGATATGTTCCGGAAATTGACCGCCGCCGACGACTTGGTTTTCCGGTATGGAACCAACGCGCCGACGATCAGGATTGAAGGAATGACCGTTGCCGGGAGTTGATAAAATGGGCGAACGTTGGCCCCCGGGTCTGCCGCGTGTTAATGTCCGCTTCGTCAAACACGGGTTGCTAAACCTTGAACGACAAAACCGATAAAAATCCACCACTGCATGATTCCACTCAGGCGCTGATGCGCCGTCTTTGGCGGGAATGCATCCGTCATTATTTAGGCTGGATCGTGCTTGCCGTCGCCTGCATGGCGGTCATGGCCGCCGCCACTGCGTTCAGCGCCTGGCTGATGGAGCCGGTGGTCAACGAGGTGTTCATTGGCGAAAATCGGGATATGTTGTGGCCGCTGGGCTTGGCCGTGTTCGCGACGTTTTTTATCAAAGGCCTGGCCAATTACGGACAGTCCGTATTGATGAGCATTGTCGGCTTTCGCATCATCGCGGATAACCAGAATCGTCTGTACGCCCACTTGGCGCGCATGGACCTGAGCTTTTTCCATAACCACGCGACGGGAGGCCTGATTTCCCGTTTCACCGTGGATATCAATCAGATGCGATCGGCGGTATCGAATGTGCTGACCGGGTTCGGCAAGGACCTGCTGTCACTTGTCGGCCTGATAGCGGTGATGTTCGCCAAGGACTGGCAACTGGCGGCGATCTGTATTTTTATTTTCCCCATGTCAGCGTTGCCGATCCTGCGCCTCGGGCGGCGGATGCGTAAAGTCACCGCCAACACCCAGGAGGAAATGGGCCTGTTCACCACGTTGCTGGAACAGACCTTCCAGGGCATCCGGTTGGTCAAGGCCTATGGCATGGAAGGCTACGAAAAAAGCCGGATCGCCGGTATCGTCGAAAGAATCTTCAGCCTCAATCTCAAATCGGCGCGGACCCGGGCGTTGTCCAGCCCGATCATGGAGACCCTGGGCGGGGTGGCGGTTTGCATCGTTATCATTTACGGCGGCTACCGGGTGATTGAAGGCGCCACCACGTCGGGCGCATTTTTCTCATTCATCATGGCGCTGCTGCTGGCTTATGAGCCGATGAAGCGGCTGGCCAATCTGAACGCCAGCCTCCAGGAAGGTTTGGCCGGGGCCGAGCGTATGTTCAAGCTCCTAGATACGGAGCCGGCCATTCATGAAAAACCGGATGCGATGGACCTGGGATCCGTTAAAGGCCACATCCAGCTCGAAGATGTCCGTTTTTCCTATGTTCCCGGAAAACCGGCCCTCGACGGGATCACCCTGGAGGTGCCGGCCGGGAAGAGAGTAGCGTTGGTCGGCGCCTCGGGGGCCGGCAAATCGACCATCCTCAACCTGATCCCCCGTTTCTACGATGTCGATGAAGGCCGGGTCACCATTGATGGTACCGATGTTCGCGACGTCACCTTCGCTTCGCTTTTTGGCGGCTTCGCCCTGGTCAGCCAGGAAATCACCCTTTTTGACGACACCGTCCGCGCCAATATCGCCTACGGCCGGGCCGGGGCCGAAGAGGATGAAATTATCGAGGCGGCGAAAAACGCCGCCGCCCACGATTTTATCGTCGACCTGCCCGACGGCTACGACACCCTGGTCGGCGAACAGGGGGTCAAGCTTTCGGGAGGGCAGCGCCAGCGTCTCGCCATCGCCAGGGCGATATTGAAAAACGCCTCGGTTCTTCTTTTGGATGAGGCGACCTCGGCGCTGGATACCGAATCCGAACGCCAAATTCAGGCCGCCATGGACAAACTGATGCAGGGACGGACGACCCTGGTGATCGCCCATCGGCTGTCCACGGTGACCGGCGCCGACCTAATATACGTCATCGACAAGGGGTGCGTTATCGAACAGGGGACTCACGTGGAACTGATGGTCCGGGGCGGCAATTCCCAGCGGCTGTCCAACCTTC
>JADFNT010000228.1 GCA_022563215.1 Pseudomonadota bacterium | reverse complement strand
GGTTTTCGGCAGGTTGGGGGGGCCGACCGGGGCGGCCAGGGGCAGGGAGACGGGCCGGCGCTGGCGCCGGACTTCGTCGAGGGGCCCGAAGGGATCGAATGAATCGAAGGGATTGTCGCGCTCGAGCAGGCTTTGGCGGATGGGCGCGGACAGGCTTGAAAACCGGGACATGGGGGCCCCCGCTGGGAAAAAGAATACTTACTTTTTTGATTAAAGGTTTTATATCCTAGTACATGACCAAAGTCAAGAACAAAATTAGAACTTTTATTCTTGACAAACCCAACGGACGGACCTATATTTTTTTAGGTTCTATTTTTGTTCTTTTAGCTACTATCGCTCTTTGACATCGTGAATAAGTAAAAACCGGCCCGCCCCCAATTGCTCAGGGGCCCGCCGAGATGTGCCTAAATCCCTGAAAACTCCGCCCCCAAAGGCCATCACCGCCGCCGGACAGCCACCCAATGTCCACCGAATGTCCACCCGATGCACACCGAATGTCCACCGATTGCCTACCGAATGCCGACCGATGCCCACCTTTGCCCACCCCTGGATTCCAGGACTGATCCAGGGCGGGACGTTCTCCTTTGTTGTCAATGAGTTGTGGGTTTCGGGCCGGTTGCGGCTAAAGCCCGAAGCGGTTCCAGATCAGGCGTTCCTCGATGGCGGCGATGGCCGAAGCGGCCCAATCCTCGGGCGCCGATGCGATCCCCGGCGCGATCCCCGGGGAACCGCCGAAGGCCGCGGAAAAACCGAACCGGCGGCGCCAGAACGGCGTTTTGCCATCGACGCGCTTGAGCTTCACCTTGTCGCCGAACTTATCGCGCATGACGCCGCCGAGATCGCCGATGCCGTCGATGAGGCCCATTTCCAGGGCCCGTTTCCCGGTCCAGAAGGCGCCCGAGAAAAGCTCCTTTTTCTTGCCTTTGAGCCGCTTGCCCCGGCGTTCGCGGACCATCGCCTCGAAGCTTTCGTGGATGTCCTTTTGCAGGCTCTTAAGATGCTTGATATCGGACGGCTTTTGCGGCTGGAAAGAGTCCCCCATCGCCTTCTTGTCACCGGCCGTATGCAACCGGCGCTCAATGCCCAGGCGCTTGATCAACCCGGTGAACCCGAAACCGCCCGAGACGACGCCGATCGAACCGATGATCGAACTCTCCCCGGCGTAAATTTCGTCCGCCGCCAACGCCAGCCAATACCCCCCCGAAGCCGCCACGTCCTCGGCGAAGGCATAGACGGGCACGTCTTTTTCCTCCGCCAGGTCACGGATGCGCTTGGCGATCAATGCCGACTGCACCGGCGAGCCGCCCGGCGAATTGACCGCCAAGGCCACCGCCTTCAAACGCCTGAGTTTGAAGGCCCGTTCGATGGCCTCGACCGTGCCGGCAAGCGTCAGGCCGCGGCGAAAGGAGCCCAGGCGGCCGATGACGCCGTCGAAGCGCAGCACGCCGACGACCGGCCGGGGTTGGCGGAATCGGTCGATGAACGAAAATTCGGGCATGACCCGGGAACCATAGCCAATCGGCTCAACCCCGGCAATCGACTCCGTCTTGAAGGGTCCTAAAGCGTTAATGACCCGGCATTGCGAAGGACCGCTTCGGCTTCGGGGGTATAGCTTCCGTCGTCATTGTGGAGGACCAGGCCTTTGGCTATTCGGGTTTCCCCTTGTTGCCCTTTCCGGGCCTGGACGATCACCCTCTTCGCTGCCTGCTTATTTGGGTCCCGGTCGCGGCTTAAGCCGCTCCTCGCCTCTTGTGCTTTCGCCCACAAGGGAAAAACCACAAGCCCAGCATTATCCCCACCAAGCCCGGCGATGACTTCGTCCTTGCGGTCGAAACGGTGGATGACGGTAACGGTTCCGCCCGGACACGCCATGGCGACCAAAAACCTGAGCCAATCGTCGAGCCTGGCCCGGCTTTCGACGGTTGCCGCCCGCTTCGCCGCATCGGCGGGAGGATTGCCGCTCCCCGCCGCCAGATAAGGCGGATTGGCCATCACATGATCGAAACTTCCGGCCGCCAGGTCCGGCGGCGGCGACAGCAAATCGCCTTCGACGAAGCGGATCGATTGGGACAAGCCGCTTTCTTCGGCGCTGTTTCGGGCCAGTCCGATGAAGCCCGGCTCCAGGTCAAGGCCGACAACGTCGACGCCTTCGAGGCGGGCCGCCAACGCCAATGCCGCGGCCCCGGTGCCGGAGCCTGCATCGAGCACCGTTTCCCCCGGCTGGGCGGGGACCGCCGCGGCCAGCAATACCGGGTCGATGGCGGCGCGGTAACCGCCGGCCGGCTGCAGGATCGTCACCCGCCCGCCGAGCAGTCCGTCGCGGCTTATTTCACCATCCGGCTCAGCCAACGGGGCCGCCGCCGGTCTGGATGGCTTCGGCCTCGGCCAGAATTAGCCGGGCCCTGGCGAGGTCTTCGGAGACCACCATGACCCGGCGCTGGATGGCCGAAATGCTGCCTTCCATGACGCTTGTGTGGGCGTCAAGAACCACGGCGTCGATGTTTTCCTCGGCAAACTGGGCGGCCAGCCAAGACAGCAACACCGGGTCGTTGGTGCGTACCAATTCCTCCATTGCCGAGGGTCTCCTGTTTTGCCGATACGCCAACGAGCTTGACCCCTTGGCGGTGCCGTTTCATGATTCACTTAACTTAACGGGACTATGCTCGGCTTTGACACCTAAAGCGTCAAGCAACCTCGGAGGATTTAACTTGGGCATTGTCGTCAGTCTGGACGGTGACCGGGGCCGCAAGCCGTCGCTCGACCCCCTCAGTGAGTTGGTCGCCGAAGACCTCAAGGCGGTCAATGAGCTGATCGTCCAGCGCATGGACAGCCCGGTCAAACTGATCCCGCAATTGGCCGGGCATATCATCGCCGCCGGTGGCAAACGGCTGCGCCCGATGTTGACCCTGGCCTCGGCCCGCATGTGCGACTATTCCGGATCCCGCCATGTGGCGTTGGCCGCTTGTGTCGAGTTCATCCATACCGCCACCCTTCTGCATGACGACGTGGTCGACGAAAGCGACCTCAGGCGCGGTTTGGCGTCCGCCAATACCCTTTGGGGCAACAAGGCCAGCGTGCTGGTCGGCGATTTCCTGTTCAGCCGATCGTTCGAGCTGATGGTGGAGGACGGCTCGCTCGAGGTGCTGTCCATCCTGTCCAGCGCGGCGTCCATCATCGCCGAGGGCGAGGTCATGCAGCTGATCACCGCCAACGATACCGAAACAGACGAAGGGGCATATCTGGACGTGATCCGGTCCAAGACCGCCGAGCTGTTCTCCGCCGCCTGCCGCCTCGGCGCCGTGGTCGCCGGACGCCCCAAGGTGGAGGAAGACGCGCTCAGGGCCTTCGGCCTGAACCTGGGCATTGCCTTCCAGATCATCGATGACGTGCTCGACTACTCCGCCCTGCAGTCGGACCTGGGCAAGACGGTGGGCGACGATTTCCGCGGCGGCAAGATCACCCTGCCGGTGGTCCTGGCCTTCCGCCGCGGGGACGAAGACGAACGCGCCTTCTGGCGGCGCACCCTGGAAGAGGGGGAACAGGCCGAGGGCGACCTGGAGCATGCCTTCGGGCTGTTGCGGAAACACGACGCCCTCGGCGATTCCATAGAACGTGCCCGCCATTACGGGTCCATGGC
>JADFNT010000227.1 GCA_022563215.1 Pseudomonadota bacterium | reverse complement strand
GGCGATGGCCGCCGACGCCGCCTGAGGGGCGGCGGCCAGGAAGTAGCGATAGACACGAATTACATTTAGCCCGCCTCCCTACGCTCCTGAAGGAGCTTCGGGAGACACTCCCACCCCTGAACGCTCGGGTGCCAGCCCCAAGGCGGCCCGCCGCCCGAAGCCGAAGGCGTAGGGTGGCGGAGAAGGAGGGATTTAGTCGCTTCGCTCCTTGCACCTTCGCCTTCGGCTTGGTGTCGAACCCCCGAAACGAATTTCTCCGTTTAACGGTTTAGCAAACCGCCGCCCTCAGCCACTCGGCACCTCTCCGCTCTGTCCGGCGGATTATAGCGTCCGGCGGCGCCTACCCCGCGGCCTTTACCCTCGGGCGGCCAGCGTGACGCGGCCGGAAGTGAGCAAAGAAAGCCGTCCTGTCCTCGGCCAGGGCCGAGCATGCGATGGTCACGACAGCCGGCAACGCGCCCTTCTTGCGGCGGTAGTTTTTGACCGTGGACAGCGTGACGCCGAGGACGTCGGCGGTCTCTTGGTTGGAAAGCGCCAGTCCGTTCTGCCATCGGGCGAAGTCATCGCCGGTCATGGGCTCCTGCTCGCGGGCCAGGCGGTCCAGGGACTGGGCGGCATAGTCGAGCCCGCAGCCCCAGCCGATGCCCCAGCCGTGGGTGATAACCTCGACATCGTTGAAGGCATCGGGTTCACGAAGGGCGGTGAAGCGTTCGGAACGGGCAACGACGCCGGTCATATCAATGGTGGTCCTGCGCTTGTCAGTCCAGGTAACGATCAGGGTATAGGGCGCCTCTCCGGGCCGCACGGCTTTGACCCTGGAAATGTTCTTTGTCATGGGTCTCTCCAAGTTTACGCACTGTATTCTTTCCATTTCCGCCGGAGCAGGGGTTTGTTTTCCACCGCCCAGGCGGTTGCCAGTTTGTATATCCTCGGCGGCACGCCACCGGCGAGAATGGCGAAGTCCTCGATGGCGATGGATGCGGAGTAGGCGGCGGCAACGATATGGAAGTGCGGGACGCCGTGGTCCTCGAAGTACATATGGATTCCGAAACTTCCAAAGGTCTTGATGGTCGGCAATCCCGCCTCCTCGACAGTTAAATATAGGGTAAAATTTACCCCATGTCAAGAAATATAGGGCAAAAAATGGCCTATGTTTACCGCCCGTCGATGAGCGGGCCATTATGTATTCAGGAGGAAGGATCAAAGGACGGCCCGGCACAAAAAGGGGCACGGGTTTAACGGTTTGGCCCGCCTCCCTGCGCACCTGAAGGAGCTTCGGGAGACACTCCTACCCCTGAACGCTTCGGGTGCCGGCCTCAAGGCGGCCCGCCGCCCGAAGCCGGAGGCGTAGGGTGGCGGAGAGGGGGGGATTCGAACCCCCGAAACGAATTTCTCCGTTTAACGGTTTAGCAAACCGCCGCCTTCAGCCACTCGGCCACCTCTCCGCTCTGTCCGGCAGATTATAGCGTCCGGCGGCGCCCTTCAAGCAGGCCGCCGGCGTTCCCCGGCTCCCCGGGGGGCGTTTCAGTCGGCGCCGTCCCGGCCCGGCGCGTCCGGCACGTCCGGCGCGTCCCGTTCACCGCTAAAGGTCTTGTTGCGGGCCAGCGGCGGCACATCGACCTCGCCTTCCAGCGGCTTGGCGACGTTCCACGACACGATGCCGCCGGTCAGCCGCTTCAGGTCGGTGACCGGGATCTTGAAAACGCATTGCGGGTCGCCGGCCAGGGCATAGACATTTTGGAACCGCTTCAACGACCGGTCGATGACCGTCGGCAGTTGGTGGGTCGAGCCCACGGGCGGCACGCCGTCGGTGGCGAACCCGGTGATGCCCTTGACTTCGGCGTCGGACGGCTTGCGCACGTCGCCTTCGATGAAAAAGGCGGGCGGCAGGTTTTCCTCGATAAGGCCGTGATCGCCGGCGATAAGCGCCATCACCATGCGCTTGCCGATGGCGTAGACCAGGGTTTGAACGATGGCGCCGGGCTCCGTCTTCAGCGTCTTGGCCGCCTCGGCGGCGCTTTCCAAGGGCGCGTCCAGTTCGATGACCCCGTCATCGAGGCCGGCGTCCTTGAGCGCCTTCCTGACCTTTTGAACCGGTTCGCTATCGGCGATCGCCATCGCTGTCTCCTTGCCTTGGCCTATTCGTTGTAGAAAGGCACCGCCATGCCCTTCTCCACCGCCGGGCGCGCCGAAAGCTCGTCGAACCACCTTTTGACGTTGGGGAATTCGTCCAGGTCCACCTGGTGGCGGTTCTTGCGGGCGACCCAGGGATAGGTGGCGATGTCGGCGATGGTGTAGGTGTCGCCGGCCAGGTACGGGGCCTCGCCCAGGCGCGTGTTCATCACCTTATAGAGCCTTTTGGTCTCCTTGTGGTAGCGCTCCCGGCCGTAGGGCACGTTTTCCTTGGGGTTGAACATGAAGTGATGGGCCTGGCCGAACATCGGCCCGACGCCGCCCATCTGCCACATCAGCCACTGCATGGTGACGGCGCGCTCCCTCGGGTCCTTGGGCAGAAGGCCGCTGCCGGTCTTTTCCGCCAGGTAGATCAGGATGGCGCCGGTCTCGAACATCTTGATCGGCTCGCCGCCGGGGCCGTCGGAATCGACGATGCCGGGGATCTTGTTGTTGGGGCTGATCTCCAGGAACTCCGGCTTGTGCTGGTCGCCCTTGGAGATGTCGACCTCGTGGACATTGTATGCCAGTCCCAGTTCTTCCAGCATGACGGAGACCTTGCGGCCGTTGGGGGTGCCCCAGGTGTAAAGATCGATCATCGGCTGTCCTTGGTCATTGGCGGGCGTTTCCGGCCGCCCAGCATAGGCGAATAACGGGGCCGTTCAAGAGGCGCGGAAGGCCGAAGGCCTGACAGGGACCAAAAAACAAGAGGCCAAGAGGCGAGGACCGGCGCCAGCCCGGACAGGGGAAAAATAAGCGGCGCGGAAGGGCGAGAGGCCGAAGAGTTGTCGCGGACGCCCTGAACTGGGCTATGATGGGGGACGGACCCCTTAATCGTAAGGAAGTCCCCATGTCCCGTCTGTCCCGAACCGTCCTCGCCGCGTTGGCCGTGGCATTCACGTTGATGCTCCCGGGGGCGCCGGGGGGCCAGCCCGAAACCTTCTTCGGGCCCGCGCCCGCCGCCGCCGGCCTGTTGCAGTGCATGGAGAGCTGCATCAAACACGAGGGCGGCAACACCGCCACCAACAAGGCGACCTGCAAGTTCCGGTGCGCCAACGTTCCTATGGGCGGCCCCGGGGCCGGGGGCCCCGACTGCATGGCCGTCTACAAGGACTGCAACTCAACCTGCGCCAAGAACAAGAAATGCAAGCGCGCCTGCAAGAAACGGCTGATGAGGTGCAAGTAGGGCCGGGGGCCAAGACCTGGTCGCGGTCCCGGATCGTCCTAAAGTCGTCCGAAATTCGTCATCGGCTCGTCCAAAAGTCGCCATCGGCTCGTCCTAAACTCGTCATTGAGTCGTCCTAAAGTCGTCCTAAAGTCGTCCTTTCCGGTTGCCAAGATTGGTATAACTGATTGATTTCGCTTGAAATATACAGAAGGCGGCGCCGAAAATGTCATCAAAAGTCGTCATAAGTTGTCCTTTCCTTCAGGCGAGGCCGGGAGGTGGGGCCGGAACCGCCGGCGGGGCCGGAACCGGGGA
>JADFNT010000226.1 GCA_022563215.1 Pseudomonadota bacterium | reverse complement strand
CGAGCGCTAACTCCAACGTCAGCTTGGGGTCCAGGCTGTGTGAAAACTATCTACGGGCGCTCCAAGCGGAATATTCACCCATTCATCGAATTCTTACAGTCAATGAAATCAAAGGCTTGAAAAATCGCACCTTTGGGAAATTGGACAAATTTTTCCCGACATTTGGGTTCACCGGGGTTTTCACACAGCCTGGGTCAGCAGCGGAAGTCAGCGACGGTCCAAAATTCCGTCCTCTTTGTGCCGGATAGCGGACGGTAGGCGGCGGGTGCGCTGACTTCGGCTCATAGCCAAGAGGAGACTTACCGCACTTAAAGGCGTACGATCTGGGGCTTGTTCCATTAGACAGATTAATAGTGCGGAATACACGTTGTAGTTGTATATTTCGGCGTACCGAATTGGGGGGGCGGAATGCAACGATTGCTGGCGGCAATAGTGACGGGAGCAATCCTGAGTAACTTCGGCCAAGGCGCGATGGCGGCGAAGTATCAGTGCAAGGGTGAAGGATACGAAGCCCGAGTCGGCACCTCGCCTGACCGGCGGGTGACCATCGAGCACCACCGGGTCAAGCACTTGTGCCTTTTCAGCATCGACGGGTGGCCTGCAAGCAGCCCCCCGACGAAAGCAATGCAGACGGCTTTTCAGCAACTCGAGGCGGCGCTCCAGACGCCCCGCGGTAAGACGCCTCCAAAACTGGACATAGACACCTTGGCCAATGTGCTGGCGGCAGCGACGCCGGACCAGCAAGTGCCAAGTGGGCTCCTTGCGGTCCTCAAGGAAGGCGCGCCGATCATCCACCAATGTATGACGGACTTCATCCGGTTCCAAAAGCAACCTCCGTACCCTGGCATCGATAAGTTCCCTGTGGCTTGCGGCGCGTTTGGAAAAGGACGTCACAAGATCGGTGGCGGCATCGAGTTCGCCTTTACAGAAAGGTCGGAGGCGCTTGTCATCGTCGCCAGGGTCGACGGCGTAGTTCGTGCATTAATCGCCGTTTACCAACCTCCGAAGTGATGCCCGCCGGGCCTGAACCAAACATGGCTAAGACCTCTACAGAACAAAGTTCTCCGAGCCGAATTACGGGGGCGCTTGGGTGGATTGTACGGCTGTTTATTCGGCTCGGGAAATGGGCATTATTCGTCTCGGTTTCTGGAGTTCTGGGGGCATTTTCCTGGGACTGCTTGACCAACGGATGTAAGCACGCTCTTTCGCAAGTGCCGGAATCTTTTAAACAGTCTCTGCCACCGGACTGGATCCATAGCTACCAAATGCCCAATCGATGGACGATCCAGGTGCCGACCCGCTTTCGCTTTAATGAGGCATCGCAATTGTTCGCTTCATACCAAGCCGAATTCGATAAAGAGGGTCGCCACTTGGCCTTCGAGCCTCGTAGTCTGGCTCTGACACGGATATGCCGCCCCTACAAGGTCGAGACCTTGTCCGTCGCGGCTACGTTCAGGGATTTCATGAAGGAGTTTGACGGATGCTTTCGCCTCGACAACCCTGACGGCGAAATAGTCACAATTTGGCCGCAGACCTCGGCGCCGGAGATTGAAGAGCCGGTATCCGGCTTGTTTTACTGCCGATGTCCTGCGGAAGTCATTTGGGCGTCACAGCGCCCGCCGTTGGACGAAGAGCTCCTTCAAATGCTTCCGTTTTGACATCGTGCGGGAATGACGGATGGCTGACGATTGAGGCCGAGAGTTTGATCCGTACCTAGTTGCGGCCATGTCCGTCCAGGGTCCAGGAGCAGAAGTGCCGATGACCCTGCGCCAATGTCTGCCGCCCGGCGTAAAGCAGACACGATCCGCTAAAAAACGGACGTTCAGGGCGTTGGTTCGCCACGATTTCAAACCGAGTACCCTACCGCCCACTGTTTCATGTTGACGGAGGGTCCGGTCTGATATAGAACAAAACATGAACAATAACATCAAGGAGCGCCCCTCCTCCCATGTCTCCGCCCATGTCTCCGCCGAACCGTTTCCGCCGCCCCGACCCGGCCCTTCTGGACGACCTGCGCGCCCGCATCCGCAGGCTCGAACGGCACGCCCCGGAAAGGGACGATCCCCCGGGCGCGTTGGCCCTGGGCGCCCCCGAGATCGACGGCGCCCTGCCCTGGGGCGGGCTGCCGCGTGCCTCCCTGCACGAGATCATCGGCGGCGACGGCGCCGCGTCGGGCTTTTGCGCCGCCCTGCTGGCGCGCCTCGCCGGCGACAGGGGATCGGTGCTGTGGTGCCGGCGCGGGCGGGATCTCTACGGCCCGGGGCTGGCCGCCTTCGGCCTCGATCCCGGCCGCCTGATCGTGGTCCGCGGGCGCACCCCCACCGACATCCTGTGGGCCATGGAGGAAGGCCTGCGCAGCGGCAGCCTGGCGGCGGTGCTGGGGGAAACGGACGGGTTAGGGCCGACCGCCGCCCGCCGGCTGCAACTGGCCGCCGAGGCCGGCGGCGTCACCGCCCTCCTGCTCCGTCCGGCGCACGGGAAAACGGCGCCCGCGGTGACCCGGTGGCGGATTTCCGCCGCCCCCGGCGTCCCGGCGAAGGGAGACCAAGGCGCCCATGGTTCCTTTACCGGCGCCGCCGCCCCGTGGTGGCGGGTGGAGCTGCTGCGCTGCCGTGCCCCCGGCCGGGCGGGCAATGCCGTCGAAAACCCCAGGCACCCCGGCGCGCCGTCAGGCAAAAGACCCCCGGGCGCGCCCCGGTCCTGGCTTGTGGAGTGGCGCGATGGAACGACGGGTGGTTTCACTGTGGCTGCCGAGCTTCGCCACCGACCGGCTGACCCGGCGGCGGGACGCGTCGAGGCCCGGCTGGCGGTCTGAGCCGGCGTCCGCGGAAGGGCCGCCCCTGGCCACCGTCACCGCCGCCCAGGGGGGCCTGCGCATAGCCGCCGCCACCCCGGCGGCGCGCGCCGCCGGGGTGGTCCCGGGACTGCCGCTTGCCGACGCCCGCGCCCTGGTGCCCGGTCTCCGCACCGCCGCCGCCGATCCGGCCGGCGACGGGCGGGCGCTGGCGGCGCTGGCCGACTGGTGCGGCCGCTACACCCCGTGGACGGCGGTCAACGGCGGCGACGGCGTGTGGCTGGACATCAGCGGCTGCGCCCACCTGTTGGGCGGCGAAACGGCGTTGCTGGAAGACCTGGGGAGACGCTTGAAAGGCCTCGGTTTCCACGGCCTTGCGGCGGCCGCCGACACCCCGGGCGCGGCCTGGGCCGTGGCCCGCTTCGCCGGGCGCCGGACGGGCGCCGCGACCGTCGTCCCGCCGGGCGTTTGGTTCTGCAATTCCGCCCTGCCCGCCCCCTTGACGAGCGCCTTTGCGGGGACCGGGCCCCCGTATCACCTCCACTCCCAAATCAGCCAGCATTTTTTGGCATTCCTCGACAGTGCCGTCCCAGACGAAGCAGATGTCGGTGCAGCCGGGCACGGCGGTGGGGCCCCTCAGGGAGGCGGTGTAACCCTCCGGGTGGACGTTGATTTTGGAGTCGCCGATTTGAATAGAAAAGATGTTGACCGTACCCGCCCGCCATTCCGCTTCGTCGTTGATGTTAAAACCCAAATTTTTATAAAACTGAATGAGGCGCTCGGCGTTGGCGGTGGGCATGGCGATATGGTCGATGCCTACAGTTGGCATGATTACGGGGCCTCCATTAATTGATAGCTTGGAGGGT
>JADFNT010000225.1 GCA_022563215.1 Pseudomonadota bacterium | reverse complement strand
CATCAGATCGTCGAGCGATTCGCCGGTTTCGGGATCAAATATCGCGACGCCGACGGAAATGCCCAGGGGATGATCGTCGTCGCCGGAAAATTGCCGCATCTTCTTGCTCGCCTTGATCAAGCGGGCGGCACGGGTTTCCGACACCTCTTCGGAAATACCGTCAAGCCACATGGCGAATTCGTCACCCCCAAGCCGGGCGATGACGTCTCCGGGCCGGGACATTTCCATCAACAGGTCGCGCAAATAAAGCAACGCGTCGTCTCCGGCCTGATGACCGTGAATGTCGTTGACCTGTTTGAAATTGTCCAAGTCGACGTAAAACAGAGCCGCCTTCTCGCGGTTGCGCTCGAGACGCGCCACCCGTCTCGGAATATCTTCCTCGAAAAAGGCCCGCCGGTTCAGCAATCCGGTCATGCTGTCGGTGCGCGACAGGGCGACGATCCGCTCATGGTTGCTGATCTGCTCATTGGCGATGCCCAGTTGGTTGGCTATATCGCTGATCAACAGGCGATGGTCGTCCTCCCAACCCTCGTCGCCGGCCGCCTTCCATATGGAAAGCGCCCCGTTGACCCGCTGGCGGTAGTTGGTGGCGGTGGCCATAACATGCCATTTGCCGAGGGTTATTTCCGCTATTTGGTCGCCGGATTCAAGAGGCCCAAACCGGGCGTCCAAATTATCCAGCCCTTTGGTGTTGCCGTGTTCGGCGGCAATCATGAACTTGTTGTTTCCGTCGCGGCGGTAAATGCGGCAACCGGCCACGCCCAGGGCCCTGGCCGTGGCGGCGGCGGCGGCGTTGAGCATGTTGTGGGGCTCCAACTCGTCGCGGATGGTGCTGACGATGTAATTGAGGTGCTGTTCTCGGCGCCGGGCCAGGGCTAGGGCGGATTCGTATTCGCGTTCCTCGGTGACGTTCCGGCACACCCCGCGCGTGCCTTTCCACACTTGCTTGCCGTCTTCCTCGGCCATCAACGGCACACAGGACAGAATCACGCACGCCGTCGATCCGTCCTTGTGGTTCATCCAAATCTCGACATTGTCGAGCGGCCGTTGGCTGACGAACGGCAACGGCGAAAATTCCTCCGGGGAAATGACGAAATCCTCGGTTTTCTTGTTGATCAGTTCCTCGGCCTTGAAACCAAGCGCGCCGCGCGGCGAAACGAAGACGAACTCTCCTTCCGGGTTGACCTCCCAGGAAAAGTCGCTGGAGACCTCGACCAGGTCCTTGTAACGCTGCCGGGATTCGACGAGGGCCGTGCGCAGGTTGCGTTCCATGGTCATGTCGCGGGCCATGACCACCATTTCACTGGCTTCCCCCAGGCCTGGAACGACGATGATTTCAAGGACGATTTCACCCTTGGCGCTGTTCAGCGACACCGAGCCGGCGGCGACGGAGCCGTTGGTCCGGGCTTCCTCGATCAGGTTTTTTATTTCCGGTGCCGCGTCATGCTGGATCAGGGCCTCCAGACCGGCGGCCTTGGCGTTGGAATGCAGGATCGATCCGTCGTCGGCGACCAGAAGGGCAGCCCCCGGATACCCGGCCAGCAGCTTTTCCTGTTCGGACGCCGAATCGTCTGGCCGTTTTTCGGATTCCCCCGAATCCGCTTTTTCGTCCAAATTTTTTTCAAGGCTTTTTTGCCTGTTTTTGGACATTGCCAAATCTATCCCTGGTTTTTTGCTCTAGGGGCCGATAAAACCCGTGGTCGATAATCCTGTGGTCATTTTTGGAGTTTAGGGGATCAAATCCCGTCCCGCCAGTCTGGAATCACCCTGCGAGGTTCTTCCTCCAGGGGCTCAGGAAATATAAAGAGACAGCAGGGTGCGGGACAATATCCTTTATTGCGAAATGGATCAAATCGCCGCATCAAAGGCCCGTCTCCTGGAAGCCGAAACCTGGGTTTTCGACCTCGACAACACCCTTTATCCGGCCTCTTCCGACGTCTTCGTCCAAGTCGACGAAAGGATGACCCGATATATCTCGGATTTTCTCGATTTGACCCTCGAACAGGCCGGCGAACTCCGCCAGGCCTATTACCTGTCCCACGGCACCACCCTGCGCGGATTGATGAACCACCACGCCATGGAACCGGGGCCTTTCCTGGAATACGTCCACGATATCGACCTCGGCAATGTTTTCCCCGACCCGTCGCTGGACCGGGCCTTGTCCCGGCTTCGCGGTCGCAAGATCATTTACACCAACGGCCCGGCGGACCACGCGCACCGGATCATGGACCGGCTTTCCATCGGCCACCACTTCGAGGCCGTCTTCGATATCATCGGCGCCGATTACCTGCCCAAGCCGGAGCCCAAGGCCTATGAGAATCTGGTCGAGCGGTTCGGGTTGGAGCCTCGGAAAACGGTGATGGTCGAAGACCTGGCCCGCAACTTAGGCCCGGCGGCGGCGCTCGGCGGCGGCGCATTTCTGGTGATTTGCGACACGGTCGCGAGGACGATGTTGGGGGGCCGAGAGCTTCCGGTCGGCGCCATCACGGCACTGGTTGGCGGCCCGCTGTTCCTGTTTCTCTTGCGCCGTCAGCATCAACGGATCTTCGCCCCATGACGCAATCAAGTCCGCAACGGCACTTGCAATCCAGGACCCTGTCCTTCCACTCCGTGTGTGTGGAGTTTGGCAAGCGGCGCGTCCTCGACGACGTCAGCTTCGAAGTCAACCCCGGCGAAATCGTCGGACTCGTGGGTCATAATGGATCGGGCAAGACGACTCTGGTCAGACTCGCAACTCGGGTGCTGGCACCGTTGTCCGGGAGTGTCGCGCTGGGGGGTCGGCCGATTGGAGAGTTTTCCCGGGCCGAACTCGCGCGTTCTCTCGCCACGGTGCCCCAGGACACGACGCTCCCATATCCCTTCACGGCACTCGAAGTCGTGCTGATGGGGCGCGCCCCCCATCAGCCACTGTTGGGACTCGACCGGCCGAGCGATATCGCCTTGGCGAGGTCCGTGCTCGAGCGACTCGACATCCAGGATCTGGCCGAGCAATCGATCCTCACGCTTTCGGGGGGCGGGCGACAGCTCGTCAGGTTTGCCCGGGCGCTCGCCCAGGAGCTGCAGCAGCAGGTGGAGGAGGAGGAGGTCCGCCGCCGCCGCGGCACGGAGGGCTTCGCCTCGCCGGCGCTCCGGACGGTCCTGCGTGAATTCGACGGCCTGCGCCGCTCCTTATCTTCGAATGCGGATCCCCGGATCATCTTGGAACTGGCCGCCCTCCGGCTTCAGCAGCTAAAAGGCGTTGGAGAATTGGCGTGAATAAAACCACTTCTAAAAAATTCTACATCACGACATCGATTCCATATATAAATGACCGACCGCATATTGGGCATGCCATGGAATTGGTGCAAGCAGATGTCATAGCGCGTTATCATCAATTGATTGGTGATGAAGTTTTCTTTTTGACCGGTACGGACGAGCATGGTTTGAAAGTCATGCAGGCTGCCGAAAAAGCAGATATTGATACTCAAAATAAGATCCTGGATTATTGCCGTTCATTGCAAAAGAACTACAAATTTTTCAAATGGAGGTTGAGTAAAACAGAGAATAGGATCGATGCTCAAGAGGACAATTTCGCAAGGTTCGGTGAATTTATAGCCATGATCGCCGAGACGATTCCAATGGATGATCCGGAAGATATTGACCGGCACAAAGAACGTATTCAACAACT
>JADFNT010000224.1 GCA_022563215.1 Pseudomonadota bacterium | reverse complement strand
CCGGGGGGGGGGCGGTTCGGGCGGCGGCGTCCTGGACCCGGCTTGCGTGGCTTTCCGGGGCGGGGATGCGGATTCGCGGGATTTCTCCCCTTCGCCCCCAGTTGATCCCTGCTCCGGACTTTGCTCCGAGCCCCGATCCAGTTCGCGGATCGCGTCGGCCGGCGTCGGCAGTTCGGCGACATAGGCCATCCGGACCAGGATCATCTCCGCCGCCTGGATCGGCGACGGCGCCTGACGCACCTCGGCCAAACCCTTGAGCAGCATCTGCCAGGCCCGGGCCAGCGCCGCCATCGACAGGCGGCCTTCCAGGTCCTTGCCCCGGACCCGTTCGATTTCCGGCACTTGCGCCGCGTCGGCGGCATCGGGGACGACCTTGATCCGCGTCAACCAGTGGGTGATTTCCAGAAGGTCCTCGAGAACGGCCTGCGGGTCGGTGCCTTCCCGGTAGAGCTGATCGAGAAGCTTCAGCGCCGGGGCCACGTCGCCGGCCAGGACGGCCTCAAGAAGTTGGAAGCTTTGCGAGCGGTCGGCCAAGCCCAGCATTTCGCGGACCTCGGCCTCGTCGATTTCGCCGCCTTCTTCGTTGGCGGAGTGGGAAATGGCCTGATCGAGAAGGCTGAGGCCGTCGCGGACGCTGCCGTCGGCGGCCCGGGAAATCAGGTGAAGGGCGGAGTCCGACACCCGGGCGCCTTCCTTTTCGGTAATGTCCCTGAAATGCTTGGTCAACGTCTCCATGTCGATGCGCCTGAGGTCGAATCGCTGACAGCGGCTGAGCACCGTCACCGGGACCTTGCGGATCTCGGTGGTGGCGAAAACGAATTTGACGTGCTCGGGCGGCTCTTCGAGCGTCTTCAACAGCGCGTTGAAGGCGTGTTTGGACAACATGTGGACTTCGTCGATGATGTAAATCTTGTACCGGGCCGACGTCGGGCGGTAGCGCACGCCGTCGATGATCTCGCGGATATCGTCAACGCCGGTGCGGCTGGCGGCGTCCATTTCCAGTACGTCCACGTGCCGGTCCTCGGCGATGGCCCGGCAGTGCTCGCACACCCCGCAAGGGTCGGGCGTCGAGCCACCTTGGCCATCCGTGCCGACGCAGTTGAGCGCCCGGGCGATGATCCGCGCCGTCGACGTTTTGCCGACACCCCGGACACCGGTCAGGATAAAGGCCTGCGCCAGGCGGTTGGAACGGATGGCGTTGGTCAACGTCCGCACCATCGCGTCCTGGCCGATCAGGCCGGCGAAGGTGGCCGGGCGGTATTTTCGGGCAAGGACCTGATAGGGGGTGCCGCTGTCGGCGCCGGGGGCGCCGGGGGTGGTTAATTCCGTATCGGGAGGGGCGGTCTCGGTCATTGCCAATCCGATGACATTCGAAACCCACCGCCGGCGGCGATGGGTGGGAGGCTGGACACCGACCCAGGCGGAAACTCGTTACGGCTGCTTCCTTCCGAATCTGACCGGATTGGCGAGACGCCTGTCCGGCGCCAGTCTCCCGGGACCACTATACCAGTTGCCCCGCCGCCCTCCAACACTCGCGGCGCAAGCCGGCGCGGGGACCTTGGTGCGGTCCGGATACGGAACGGGAAAGCCGGTTTCCCGGTCGACAAGGATTGTCCGGAGTGGTTTGTTAGATTCGCGGGGTGCGTTCTTCGATGATGATAACGCCGTTACGCCCCGGGGAAAAAGCACTGGAAATGGACAAATAGCTGTCTACGTAATCGTAATATCCGTCGACGACGGCCACCAGTTTCAGCTCCGCCGTCTGCTGGGCGGGAATATAAATGGCCCCGTAACAGGTTTCCTCTTTGACCTTGCCGGCGATGGTGGTCTTGATGACGGCGACCCGGCTGAAAAAGGTATTGGCCTGGAAGACGTGGCCGTAATCATCGCGGTTGAGGATGCGGATGACGTAAGGCCAGCCTTGGCGCAGACGAATGACCATCGGCAAATATTCGTTCTGGCGGATGCGGACGTTGACCACCGGCACCTTGGTCCAGTTGATGAATTTGACCGCCTTCTGTTCGATCTTGGCGCAACTGCTGGGCGCCAGGAAACCCACCATATCGGGCGTGACCGTACAGCCGGCCAGTAGCAGCGCCACCGCCGCCAACAAGGCCGACCGGGTCGGGTTGACCCTCCATGCCTTCATCGGAACCTCCTTCGTTCCCCCCTACCCCGGGCTTCTAAGCCGGGGCACCCAGAGGGCTGAGAACCGCAAGAAGTGTGACCAAGCTAGGCAGGAATTCTTAACAAAACCTAAACCCCCGGAAACAAAGATGAAATCACTCCTGCTGCCGGACAGGGCGGGCCGCAGTTGTCAGCAAAGCGGCGCTGTGTCAGGTTCCGCCGATGGGCAAAAACCTAAGCTATACCGCCGTCGGGCTCGACCGCGCCCATCATCGGCGCCGCGACGACGCCTGGATCGCCGGGCGGCTGGCCGACGAAAAAACCCGGATCGTTCCCGTGTGGCGGGACCGCAGCCTGATCCGCCCCGGCGCCGCGACCATCGAGGGCACCCCCGGCGACACGCCTGAGGCCGTGCTCCTTGGCGGCAAGCAGGCGCAAGCCCTGCTCGCCGAGGCCGATCACGTGACGTTGTTGGGGCTCGACGGCGATACCGCCTATTTCGCCGCCGATATTTCGCAAGTGGACGAAAACGCCCGCGACGCGCTTGCCGGCGGTGGCGAATTCCACGACCTTCGCCGCGTCGGCGCCCTGATGGCGGGACCGGAAGCGGCGCTCTTGGCCTATGCCCGGGGGCTCATGCACTGGCACCGAAGGCACGTCTTTTGCGGGCTGTGCGGGTACCCGACGGAAAGCCACGACGGCGGACACCTGCGCCGTTGCACCAACGCCGAAGATCCCCACAACCATTTTCCCCGCACCGACCCGGCGGTCATCATGCTGGTATCCCACGACAATCCGCAAGGAAACGGCCCGGCCTGCCTGCTCGGCCGGCAAAGCCGCTGGGCCGAAGGCATGTATTCGACCCTGGCCGGTTTCGTCGAGCCCGGTGAAACCCTCGAAGAAGCCGTCGCCCGCGAGGTGCTGGAGGAATCCGGCGTCCGCGTCACCAACGTCGAATACAAGGCGTCGCAGCCGTGGCCGTTCCCGTCGTCGCTGATGTTGGGGTTTCGGGCCCGGGCTGAAACCGCGGAAATCGAGATCGACGACCGTGAAATCGAGGACGCCCAATGGTTCCGGCCCGAAGAGGTGCGCTCGTTCGGCGAATGGGGGACCGCACCGCCGGGCGAAAAACGCCTGCCGCGCAAGGATTCGATTTCCCGCTGGCTGATTGAAGGCTGGCTCGAGGACGTTGGGTGCGGAAAATGACCAAAGAGTTCATCGCCGAATTGGAAACCTTGATCGGCGGAAAGCGGTTCAGTCCTCCGTTGCCTCGTTCTGCTGTTGACGGAAGGGATGGCCCGGATAAACGCCCAGAATCTTGATCTCGTGGGTGATGAAGGCGAGTTCCTCCATCGCCAGCTTCAGCGCCTTTTGTTCGGGGTGGCCTTCGGCGTCGGCATAAAATTGCGCGGCGACGAAACCGCCGCCGACGTAACTTTCCAGCTTCGTCAGGTTGACGCCGTTGGTGGCGAACCCGCCGAGCGCCTTGTAGAGCGCCGCCGGTACGTTGCGCACATGGAACACGAAGCTGGTCATTACGTGTTCTGATTC
>JADFNT010000017.1 GCA_022563215.1 Pseudomonadota bacterium | reverse complement strand
GTCTCGATGATGCCGTCATAGACGCGGCCGCGAAATTCGGGCCCAAGGGAAGAGGTGGCGGAAGGGCCAGGGGAAGGAGCGGGGGCGGGTTTCATGCTCATTTTAGTATCGTTCCGTCAAAAAACCCGTCAAATGGTGAAATCCAGATTGCGGCGGCCTTCGCTGACGATCCCGGACTGGTTGGCGCGGGTGCAAAGTTCTTCCACGGTCAGGCTGTCGAGGCGCTCCATCAGCCCGTCCTGCAGCTCGCGCCACAACGGCCGCACCACCTGATAGCCCAGTTCCGAGCCCTGGGTTTCCTCGATCAGGTTGCTGTCGGCCTCCATTTCCCTGACCACGCGCACGATATCGCCGACCGTGATGCGCCGCCGCTCGCGGGCCAGCTTGTAGCCGCCCCTGGGGCCACGGACGCCGATCAGGATTCCCTGACGAACCAAGTGCTGCAGGGCGTGTTCCAGATACCGGCGGGGGATTCCCTGGCGGCGGGTGATTTCCCGGCTCTGCACCGGCTCAGCCCCGGCGTGATAGGCGATGTCGAGCACCGCCTCGATGGCGAACATCATCTTTTTCGACAGCCTGAGCATGGCCTAGCTATCCGTTCCGGTGGACCCGAAGCCGCCGTCGCCGCGGTCCGTTTCGTCGAGCCCGTCGACCTCGCGCCACTGGGCGCCGATGACCGGCTGGACGACCATTTGGGCAATGCGCATGCCGCGGGTGACGGTGAAGGGTTCCTCGCCGTGATTGATCAGAATGACGCCGATTTCGCCGCGGTAATCGGCATCGATCGTGCCCGGGCTGTTGAGGATCGTTACCCCGTGCTTTACCGCCAGGCCCGAGCGCGGCCGCACCTGGGCCTCGAAACCGCCGGGAAGCTGAATGGCGATGCCCGTCGGAATCAGGGCCCGGCGGCCCGGTTCCAGGACCACCGGGTCGGTAACCGCGGCCACCAGGTCGACGCCGGCGCTCCTGTCGGTGGCCGGTTCCGGCAGGGCCAGGTCCGCCCCGTGGGGGAGGCGTTGAATGGCGACGGAAATGCCGTGCACGTCGAGGGCCAGGTTGGTGCTCATGGCGAAACCCTATGACGCCGCCGCGAGGACGTCGGCGACCTTTTGCGCCAAACGCTCGGCGACGGCGGTCTTCGACAGGGTCGGCCAGTCCTCGACCCCGGCCTCGGTGATCAAATGCACGGTGTTGGTATCGCCCGCGAAGGTGCCGGTTTCCGGCGACACGTCGTTGGCGACCATCCAGTCGCAGCCTTTCGCCCGGCGCTTTTTCGTCGCATTGGCGATGACGTCTTCGGTTTCGGCGGCGAAACCGACCACCAGGCGCGGCCTGAGGTTGCCCTTGGCGCTGAGCGTCGCCAGGATATCGGGGTTTTCCACCAGGGTCAGTTCGGGGGCCTTTTTCGGGCCCGTTTTCTTGATCTTTTCCTTGGCCACCGTTTGCGCCCGCCAGTCGGTGACGGCGGCGGCCAGGACGGCGATGTCGACCGGCAGCGCCTGTTCGCAGGCTTCCAGCATTTGGCGCGCCGATTCGACCTTCACCACTTCGACGCCGGACGGGTCCGGCTGGTGGCTGGGCCCGGATACGAGGGTCGTTTGCGAACCCAGCCGGGCCAGGGCGCCGGCGATGGCGTGGCCCTGCTTGCCCGAGGAACGATTGGCCAGGTAGCGGACCGGATCGATGGCTTCATGGGTCGGGCCGCTGGTCACCAGCGCCCGTTTGCCGCTCAACGGCAGGCCCTGGCGGAAAAAATCCTCGACGGCGGCGGCGATTTGATCCGGTTCCGACATCCGGCCCAGGCCCCATTCGCCACAGGCCATGTCGCCTTCCTCGGGGCCGATGAAGCCGATGCCTCTTTTTTCCAGCGTTGCCAGGTTTTCCCGGGTCGCCGGGTTTTCCCACATGCGGACGTTCATCGCCGGCGCCACCAGGATCGGCTTGTCGGTGGCCATCAACGCCGTCGTCGCAAGATCGTCGGCGATCCCGGCCGCCAACTTGGCCAGGATGTTGGCCGTCGCCGGCGCCACCAGCACCAGGTCGGCCTCGCGGGACAGGCGGATATGGCCCATTTCTTCTTCGTCGGTGAGCGAGAACAGGTCCTGGAACACCTTGTCTTCGCTGACCGCGCCGAGGGTCAGCGCGGTGACGAATTCGGCGCCGCCGGCGGTCAACACGCAACGCACGGCGGCGCCCCGTTCGCGAAGCCGGCGTACCAGGTCGGGGACCTTATAAGCGGCGATCCCACCCGAGACGATCAACAGAATTCTTTTACCCTCAAGCATTTTACCTTCATGTCTTGTGGAGTTTTAAATTATTTAACGGAAAAAATGTGTGATTAAGATAGTGCCGTGCCAAAGACGGCGCAACCCTCCGTTTTCCGATCAGGTGAATTTGACCACGGCCAACACCACCAGCACCGCGACGGCCAGCCAGACCGTCGACAAGGCCCGGTTCGGACCCGATTCCCGTTTCAGCGCGTCGACGGTTTCCGGGTGTAGGCGGAGCCTGCCGCCGGACAGCATGGCGGCGCTTTCCTCGATGTCGTCAAGCATCCGGGGCAGGCGGTCGACGGCCTCGGCGATGGAGTTGACGGTGTCTCGGATGCGGGCCTCGGGGCCGAGGTTTTCCTTCATCCAATCCTCGATCATGGGCCGGGCCAGGAACCACATGTTGGCTTCCGGCGCCAGCTTTCGTCCGGTTCCTTCGGCGACCAGCATCGTTTTCTGCAGCAACAAGAGCTGCGGCTGGGTCTCCATCTGGAAGGTTTCGGTGATCTGAAACAGTTGTCCCAGAAGCCGGGCGATGGAGATTTCGTTCTGCGGCTTATCCAGGATCGGCTCGGCGATGGAGCGGCAGGCCTGGGCAAAGGCATCGACGGACCGGTCCGGGGGCACCAAGCCGGCCTCGAAGTGCACTTCCGCGGCGCGGCGGTAGTCACGGGTCAGAAAGGCCAGCAGTATTTCGCCCAGCCAGCGCCGCGTTTTCAGGTCGAGCCTTCCCATGATCCCGAAATCGACGGCGCCGATGGCGCCGTCCTCCATGACGAACAGGTTGCCCGGATGGACGTCGGCATGGAAAAACCCGTCGCGGAAGACCTGTTTGAAGGTCGCGTTGGAGGCCTTTTCCAGCACCGCTTCGGGGTCGTGTCCGGCGTCGATGATGGCGTCGCGTTCATCCAGCGGGATGCCGGAAAGCCGGGCCGTCGTCAGCACCCGGCGTCCGGTGCGCCGCCAATCCACTTCGGGCACCCGGAAATCATCGTCGCCGGCGAAGTTTTCGCCGATCTCGGCCGCCGCGGCGGCCTCGAAACGGAGGTCCATTTCCAGTTCCACCGTTTCGGCCAGGGTGTCGACGCATTGAAGGGGCTTCAGGCGCCGGAGTTCCGGCCGGGTCGTCTCCAGAAGCCCGGCCACCCAACGCATCAGGTCGAGGTCGCGTTTGAAGGCCTCTTCGATGCCCGGCCTGAGAATCTTTACCGCCACCTCTTGGCCTTCGGGGGTGACGGCGAAATGGACCTGGGCGATGGAGGCGGCGGCCACCGGGGCGTCGTCGAAGCGGGAAAAAAGGTTTTCCAGGGGCTGGCCGAATTCGCGCTCGACGATGGCCCGGGCTTCCGAAGTCGGAAACGGCGGCAGGCGGTCCTGCAAATCCGACAGATCGGCCGAAAGCTCCTCGCCCAAAAGATCGGAACGGGTGGCCAGCGCCTGGCCGAGCTTGATAAAACTCGGCCCTGCTTCGTTGAGGGCCCGGGCCAGCCGCTGCCCTTTTCTTCCCCCCGGTTTCCCCTGGGGCCGTCCGGCGGCCTTTTGCGGGCCCGCCAGCATCCGCGCCAGGGCCGCCACGCCGGGGGCAATGTCGAGTTCTTCGAGGGGGAACAGGGCGTCGTGACGGGCCAGGATGCGCGCCACCCTGAGCAGCCTCCAAATATTGCGCAGCGACCGGATCACCGGCTCACACCCGCCACGCCGAATGCAGGGCGGCGATGCCGCCGGAAAGATTGCGTACCTTGACCTGACCCAGGCCCGCCTCGGCGATCATCCGGGCGAACGGTTCCTGGGCCGGGAACCGGCGGATGCTTTCGGCCAGGTATTGGTAGGCGTCCTTGTCGCCGGCCACCCTGGCGCCTAGAAACGGCAGCACCTTGAAGGAATAGGCTTCGTACAGCTTTCCCAGAAGCGGCAGCGCCACTTGGCTGAACTCCAGGCACAGGAACCGGCCGCCGGGCTTGAGCACGCGCCGCGCCTCCTCGAGCGCCTTGTCGATGCGGGTGACGTTGCGGATGCAAAAGGCGGTGGTGTAGGCATCTTTCGAAGCGTCGGCCAGGGGCAGGTTTTCGGCGTCGCCCTCGATCCATTCGATGGATTCGAGAATACCCCTGTCGATGGCCCGATCGCGGCCTTGTTTGAGCATTTCCTCGTTGATGTCGACGATGGTGACGCTGCCGCCGCCGCGGTCCAGGAAACGGAACGCGATATCGCCGGTGCCGCCGCCGACGTCGACCAGGGCCATTTTCGGCCTCGGCGCCAGCCAATCCATCATCGCCGCCTTCCACAGCCGGTGAACGCCCAGACTCATCAGGTCGTTCATCAGGTCGTAACGGGGCGCCACCGAATCGAAGACGTCCCTGACCAGGGACTCTTTCTCGGCTTCGGGCACGCGGCGATCGCCGAAATGGGTGGTTGGCTTATCTTCGGGCAGGTGTTTGGACATAGCCGGAAACATAGCCTAAGCTTCGCCCCGGCGCCACTTTCCCGACGCCGCCGAGGCGGTGCCGCGGTTTAAAGGGCGTTCATCGAAATCAATCCAGTATCGGGTTTTTTGCAACCTTAACCTCAAGTACCTGACCGATGCCCGAGCTTCCCGAAGTCGAAACCGTGCGCCGGGGCCTGGCCGGCGTTTTCGAAGGCCGGCGCCTGACCGCCGTCAAGGTGCTCAGGCCCGATCTCCGGTTTCCCCTGCCCACGGACTTCTCGGGCCGGCTTGAGGGCCGGACCGTAGCCACCCTCGGCCGGCGCGGCAAATTTCTCCTGTTCGGGCTTGAAGACGGGGCGACGTTGATTGCCCACCTGGGCATGTCCGGGCGGTTCAGGATATTCGACGGCCCGCCGCCGCCTCTCGAACGCCACGACCACGTTATCTTCGAGACCGATGGCGGCGTCACCGTCCGCTTCAACGATCCCCGGCGGTTCGGTTTCATGGACATCGCCGAAAAAGGCGCCCTTTGCCGCCATCCGATGCTGGCAAAACTGGGCCCCGAACCCCTGGCCAACGATTTTAACGGTCCGGTACTGGCGGTTAGCCTCAAAGGCCGCCGGGCGCCGATCAAGACGGCGCTCCTCGATCAATCGGTGATTGCGGGAATCGGAAACATATACGCGTGTGAGGCTCTTTTCAGGGCCGGGCTGTCGCCCCGGCGCAAGGCGGCGACGGTACAGGGGGGGCGCGCCGACAGGCTGTCGCAGGCGATCAAGGCGGTGTTGACGGACGCCATTGCCGCCGGCGGGTCGTCGCTCAGGGACTACCAGCGGCCGGACGGGGAACTGGGGTATTTCCAGCATTCCTTCGCCGTCTACGGCCGCCAAGGACAGCCCTGCCCCGGCTGCACCTGTAATGCCGCCCAGACGGGTGGCATTCGCCGCATAACGCAATCGGGGCGCTCGACATTCTATTGTGCGTCCCGGCAGCGCTGATGCTATAAGCGGGTCATGCGCTTTCCCATGCCTCCCACGCCCTTCGCCGCCTTCGTTGCCGTGCTGCTGTTATGTGGTCTCGCGGCCGTAGCCCCTGTTTCTCACCTTCGGGCCCAGGAGACCGCCGGGTTCGTCAGCACCATCGAAGACCTGCCGCTGATGCCGGGCCTCATCGAGGAAGAAGGCGGCATGGTTTTCGACTCCGCCCCGGGCCGCATCGTCGAAGCCTTCGCCACCGGGTGGGTCAGCGAAGGAACGGTCAGGGCATTCTATGACGAGACCCTGCCGCAGTTGGGTTGGCGGCCTTTAGGCGCGAGCACCTTCAGGCGCGAAAACGAAATCCTGATGGTCGAATTTCCCGGCGGGCCGGGTGCCGCGCCGCCGCTGACGGTTGGCTTCCGGCTGATGCCGGCGGCCAATTGAGCCGGAATTTTCTTTTGGCGTTTCGGGCGCCGTTTCAGGCGCCGTTGAAGGCGCTGAATTGGGGCCGGAAAACCAAGTCTTGACGGCCCGCCGAGGCCCCTATATAAGCCTGCCTTCTGTTTGAAAGGTCCAAGTAAATAAAAGGTTTTTTTGATATGGCCGTGAGTCTTTCAGCCAAGAAAAGGATCCGCCAGACGAAGCGGCGGACTGAGGTAAACATCCGCCGTCTCAACGCCCTCAGGTCGTCCATCCGCAAGGTCGAGGCAGCGATCGCGGCGGGAAATAAATCGGAAGCCGAAGCCGCGCTTCGCGTCGCCGAACCGCAAATGATGCGCGGTGCCGGCAAGGGCGTGGTCAACCGCAACACCATGTCACGCAAGCTTTCCCGGCTTTCCAGGCAGATCAAGAGGCTGGCTGCCTGAGCCCGGACGAACGCCGTTTTCTTTTCCCAGCCGCGCACCCATCGGGTCCGCGGCTTTTTTATCGCCGAGGCGGGGGTGGATTCTTCCTGGCAAAACTTGTCAAGAAATTTATTTTCGATTTTTTTCGATGTTCCCTATTCGAACTTGTTGCCACGCGAAGTCGGTCGCCCTAGTATTCGATCTTCCGGCGCGGGGCCGGAAAGAGTCTCTGGGAAATAGTTAACGTAGAATTCAGTCCATCGGTATTTTAAACAAATTTACTTACAATTTAATACTAAAAGTAAAACAAAGTAAAAAATCAAGTCTGGAGGACACCAACAAGTAATACTTTTTAATGCTGAAAACTGGCGGAGAGGATTCCACCGGTTTTTTTAGCGCCATTGATTATTTTTTTGCGAAACCAAAACCGAATTAAAAAAAACCGAAATTTGTTCTCAAAGGGGGGGTGTTCAGCAGCCGCGAGGTCTTTGATCCGGAATTTGGATCGGAAGAAACAGGCGGGGAATGCATCGGTCTTTATATCCGCTGCATTCGATCTTAAGGACGCGGGCGACAATCACCCGGCCTTGATTTAAGGGTTTTCCGCCGCGGCATTTGAAATGGTTGGCTTCTGACCAACACCCTCTTTGATCGGGAATATCCTGGCGGCGCCGTCAGCCGCAAAGGTGTCGGATCGGGGTTTCGCCGAACCGCGAAACAAAAGTCCCCGGAAAGGGGACTTCCGGGGGCGTATTGGGGACCATGGAAAAAGACCAAACCGCGGCGGGCGGCAAGACCCCATCTGATACAAGCCTAAGCACCCAGTGGAAGGCCGTCTGCGGGCTTCTGAGAGCCGAGATCGGCGAGGCGTCTTACCAAAGCTGGCTCAAGCCGATGACCGTCCGCGAGGTTGTCGACGGTGAACTGAGGATTTCCGTGCCGACGCGTTTTATGCGCGATTGGATCATCGCCCATTATCTGGACCGGCTTTGCGAGTTGTGGGCAGACGAAAACGCCGAAGTCAAAAGCGTCGATGTCTACATCCAATCCGAACGCGAGACGGAAACGGCTCCATCCAGGATAAAAACATCTTCCGGCGATGCCGGCTTTTCGGGGAACGGCGGCTCCAACAATTACCGCGTCGACATCAGCGCGCCTTTGGATCAACGCTTCACCTTCGAGCAGTTCGTCGTCGGCAAGCCAAACGAGTTTGCCTACGCCGCCGCCCGGCGTATCGCCGAAGCCTCGAAGGTGGTTTTCAATCCGCTGTTCCTTTATGGCGGCGTCGGCCTCGGCAAGACCCATTTGATGCAAGCCATCGCTTGGCACATCCACGAACGCACTCCAGAGCGGACCGTCATCTATCTGTCGGCGGAAAAGTTCATGTACCGGTTCATCCGGGCGCTACGCGAAAAGAACACCGTTGATTTCAAGGAACAGTTCCGGTCCGTGGACGTGCTGATGGTCGATGACGTGCAGTTCATCAGCGGCAAGGAATCGACCCAGGAAGAATTCTTCCATACTTTCAATTCCCTGGTCGATCAGGGCCGCCAAATCGTCCTTTCCGCCGATAAATCGCCATCCGACCTGGAAGGCATGGAAGAACGGCTGATTTCACGCCTCAATTACGGCCTCGTCGCCGACATTCACGCCACGACGTACGAATTACGTCTCGGCATCCTGCATTCCAAGGCCGAGAAAATGTCGGTGGAGATTCCGCAAAAGGTCCTCGAATTCCTGGCCCACAAGATCACCTCCAATGTCCGAGAACTGGAAGGCGGCCTCAACCGGGTCGTCGCCCATGCCCAACTGGTCGGCCGCGAAATCACTCTGGAAACCACCCAGGACGTGCTCCATGACCTGCTGCGCGCCAACGACCGCCGGGTCACCATCGAGGAAATCCAAAAGCGCGTCTCCGCACACTTCAACATCCGCGTTTCCGACATGCATTCGGCCCGCCGCGCACGTTCCGTCGCCCGGCCCCGTCAGGTGGCCATGTATCTGGCCAAGCAGTTGACGGCCCGTTCGCTGCCGGAAATCGGCCGTAAATTCGGCGGCCGCGACCACACCACGGTGATGCACGCGGTCAAGAAGGTCGATGAACTCCGCGAGCAGGATTCTTCCTTCGCCGAGGACGTTGAACTGCTGCGCCGCATGCTCGAGGGGTGAGCCTCTTCCGAGCCCCGTTTTGAAGGCCGTTTTGAGCCCCTTTCCGGGGCTTTTTTTTGAGCCCTTTTAGGGTCGAAATTGGTTACGATTCAAGGTCCTTATGCTATAATACGACGCTCTTTAGGGAGGGCCTGTTTCGGGCCCTTTCCGGCACCTTCGGAATGCCCCGGATGCGCCGGCGGAAAATCATACTAAAGGCTTGAAATTACATCATGAAACTGACTATCGAGCGGGCTGCTTTGTTGAAGGCCTTGAGCCATGTACAAAGCGTTGTCGAGCGCCGCAACACGATCCCGATTCTGTCAAATCTGAAGTTGGTAGCCGGTGACGGAAAACTGTCGCTGAACGCCACCGATATGGACCTCGATATCATCGATCAGGTGGATGCCGAAATTTCATCTCCCGGGGCCACCACGGCGCCGGCCCACACCCTTTATGAAATCGTCCGCAAGCTGCCCGAGGGCTCGCAAGTGGAACTTGAGGCCGACGGCGAAGGACAACTGAAATTGACCTCCGGACGCTCGCGCTTTTCCCTCGCCTGCCTGCCCACCGATGATTTCCCGGTCCTGTCCGGCGGCGACATGGGCCATGAGTTTTCCGTGCCGGTGGCCGAAATCCGGGCCCTGATCGACAAGACCCGGTTCGCCATTTCCACCGAAGAGACCCGCTATTACCTGAACGGTATCTATCTCCATGCCGCCGAGCACGACGGGACGGCGGTGCTGCGCGCGGTGGCCACCGACGGCCACCGGCTGGCCAGCGTCGAATGCCCGTTGCCCGACGGCGCCGCCGGGATGCCCGGCGTCATCGTGCCGCGCAAGACCGTGACCGAGCTTCGCAAGCTGATCGATGAGACGACGGACGATATCGCCGTTGGACTGTCGGAAACCAAGATCCGCTTTTCCTTTGATAACGCGGTGCTGACGTCGAAGCTGATCGACGGCACGTTTCCCGATTACCAGCGGGTCATTCCGGAAGGAAACGACAAGACGATGGAAATCAACGCCAAGGTCTTCGCCGATGCCGTTGACCGGGTGTCCGCCATTTCCAGCGAGAAATCGCGCGCCGTGAAGCTCAACCTCACCAACGACAGCCTGACGCTTTCGGCGTCGAGCCCCGACGATGGCAACGCCACCGAAGAGGTCGAGGCCTCCTACCAGGGCGAGGAATTGGAAATCGGCTTCAACGCCGCCTATTTGCTCGATATCACCCGCCAGATCGAAGGTTCGAACGCCAGGCTTTTGCTGTCCGACGCCGCTTCGCCGACCATCCTCAGCGAAGTCGATGACACCAGCGCGCTTTACGTTCTTATGCCCATGCGAGTGTAAGGAACGCGCCTTTTGGGATCACAAGGATTAGCCACTCTGGATATTCCAGCCGCCACCCGGGAAAAGGCCAACGTCGCCCCCGGCAATGGCGGCAACGGCGGCTATGCGGTCAAGCGGCTGACGTTGACTGACTTCCGTTGTTACCGCCATCAACGCCTGGAGGCCGATAAAGGCCCCGTCGTGCTGACGGGACCCAATGGCGCCGGCAAGACGAACCTTTTGGAAGGGCTGTCGTTCCTGGTTCCCGGGCGGGGGCTCCGGGGGGCCAAGCTTTCCGACGTCGTCCGTCGTGAAGAAGGGCGGGAGGAGGGAAAAGGCGCCCCCTCGGGTCCCTGGGGCGTGGCGGCGAGCGTTCATTCGCCCCAAGGCGAGGTCGAGATCGGCACCGGTTTTGAAGCCGGCCGGGCGGGCGGCCGTGACAAACGGATCGTCAGGGTCGACGGCCAGACGGTGAAAAGCCAGGCCGTCCTGGCCGAACACCTGAGCGCCCTTTGGCTGACCCCGCAAATGGACCGGCTGTTTCTCGAAGGCCCCGGGTCCCGGCGCCGGTTCCTGGACCGTTTGGTGTTCGATTCCGATCCGGCGCACCTGGGCCGCGTCAACGCCTACGAACACGCCATGCGCGAACGCATGGCCCTGCTCCGCGCCAACGGCGATAAGGCCTGGGTAGAGACTCTGGAGGATACCATGGCGACCCGCGGCGTGGCGGTGGCCGCCGCCCGGCTCGAGGCAACGCGGCGCCTCGGCGACCAACTGAAGGAATCAACGGGCGCTTTCCCCCGGGCTTTTCCCCGGGCTTCCGTCGAAGTCGCCGGCACGGTCGAGGATTGGCTCCGGGAAGGCCCGGCACTGGCGGCGGAAGACAAGCTCAGGGCCGCGCTTTGCGCCCGGCGCGCCAACGATGCGGCCGAAGGCCGGGCCGCCATCGGGCCGCACCGCAGCGATTTGAAGGTCCTGCATCTCGGTAACGGCCGGCCGGCGGAGCTTTGTTCCACCGGCGAACAGAAGGCGCTCCTGGTGGCGTTGGTATTGGGGACGGCGAAAATGCGCGCCTACGAGCAGGGAACGGCGCCGCTGTTGCTTCTCGACGAAATCGCGGCCCATTTGGACGAAATCCGCCTAGAGGCGCTGTTCGACGAAATTTCGGGCCTCGGCGCCCAGGTGTGGCTGACCGGCACCGACGCCGGCTTGTTCGCGCCCCTGGCCGGGCGGGCGCAGTTTTTCGCCGTCAACGACGGCACGATAACCCCCCAGGACTAGACAACAAGACTAGGTAAAGAGCGAAGCATGGCAAAGAAAACGACCAAAAAGACGGCGACCAAAGAAACCAAGAAGACGGCAAAGAAAGGGCCGAAGAAAAGCGCCGAAAAAGCCGCGCCCGCCGCCGCGCCGGAAGACAAGAAAAGTGTCAACGCCAACGGCAACAGCGAGGCTTATGACGCCGAATCCATCAAGGTCCTGCGCGGGCTCGAGGCCGTGCGCAAGCGCCCGGGCATGTATATCGGCGACACCGACGACGGCTCGGGGCTGCACCACATGGTCACCGAGGTGGTCGACAACGCCATCGACGAGGCAATGGCCGGGTTCTGCGATTCCGTCCGGGTGACGCTCAACGGCGACGGCTCGGTGACGGTGGTCGACAACGGCCGCGGCATTCCCATCGACATCCACGCCGAAGAAGGCGTTTCGGCGGCCGAGGTCATCATGACCCAGCTTCATGCCGGCGGGAAATTCGACCAGAATTCGTACAAGGTCTCGGGCGGGCTGCACGGCGTCGGCGTTTCGGTGGTCAACGCGCTGTCGGAATGGCTGGAATTGAAGATCTGGCGCGACGGCAAGGAGCACTACGTCCGGTTCAAGGACGGCGAGACCGAAAACCCGCTGGTGGTGGTCGGCGACGCGCCCCGGGGCGACGACGGGGAACCGATTTCCGGCACCGAATGCACGTTCTTGGCGTCGAAAAAAGTATTCACCATGACCGATTTCGATTTTTCGACCTTGGAGCATCGCTTGCGCGAACTGGCGTTCCTCAATTCCGGCGTTTCCTTGATCCTGACCGACGCCCGCAGCGTCGAGCCGAAGACGGTTGAAATGAATTACGACGGCGGTCTTTCGGCCTTCGTCCACTATGTGGACCGGGCCAAGACGGCGCTTATCGAGCCGCCGATCATCATTCTCGGCGAACGGAAAGGCGTCCTCGTGCAGTTGGCGATGCAGTGGAACGACAGCTACCACGAAACCATGCTGTGCTTCACCAACAACGTCCCGCAGCGCGACGGCGGCACCCATCTGGCCGGGTTCCGGGGCGCCTTGACCCGGACCATCAATTCCTATGCGGTGTCGAGCGGCATCGCCAAGAGGGAAAAGATCAACCTGGCCGGCGACGACGCCCGCGAGGGCCTGACCTGCGTGCTGTCCGTCAAACTGGCGGACCCCAAGTTTTCGTCGCAGACCAAGGACAAGCTTGTGTCGTCGGAAGTGCGCCCGGTGGTCGAAGGCGTTATCGGCGAAGGGCTGGAACGCTGGTTCGGCGAACACCCGGCGGACGCCAAACGGATCATCGGCAAGATCGTCGAAGCCGCCGCCGCCCGCGAGGCGGCCCGCAAGGCGCGTGAGCTGACGCGGCGCAAGGGCGCCCTGGATATCAGTTCCCTGCCGGGCAAGCTCGCCGATTGCCAGGAACGCGACCCGGCGTTGAGCGAGCTGTTCATCGTCGAGGGCGACAGCGCCGGCGGATCGGCCAAACAGGGTCGCGATAGGTCCAATCAGGCCATCCTGCCGCTGCGCGGCAAGATCCTGAACGTCGAGAGGGCGCGCTTCGACAAAATGCTGAGTTCGTCGGAAATCGGCACCCTGATCGCGGCCATGGGCACCGGTATCGGGCGCGAGGATTTCGACATCGGGAAATGCCGCTACCACAAGGTCATCATCATGACCGACGCCGACGTCGACGGGTCGCACATCCGCACCCTGCTGCTGACGTTTTTCTACCGTCACATGGGACCGGTCATCGACCAGGGTTATCTCTATATCGCCCAACCGCCCCTTTACCGCGCCAAACGCGGCAGCTCGGAGGTCTACCTCAAGGACGACGGGCAGTTGGAGGACTACCTGTTCAACACCGCCATCGACGAAGGCGTCGTGTTCGTGCCCTTCGACGGCAAACAGATGGCCGGACCCGACCTTCGCGGCTTGGTTGGCGAGGCAAGGACGGCCAAGGCGCTGCTGTCCGGGCTTGCCCGGCGCGTGCCCATCGCCGTCGTCGAGCAGGCGGCGATCCTGGGCGCCTTGAACGCGCAAATCCTTGCCGATTCAAAACTCGCCGGCCAGACGGCGGACATCATCGCCAAGCGCCTGGATGCGCTCGAGGCGCCGATGGAAAGGGGCTGGGCGGGGAGCCCGCTGGAAGACGGGGGGTTGGAATTCACCCGCACCCTTCGCGGCGTCACCGAACACCACGCCATCGACGGCGCCTTGATCGATTCCACCGACGCGCGGCGCCTCGACGACCGGGCCGGCCAGTTGCAGAAACTGTATGCCCGCCACGGGGTGCTGACGGTCAAGGACGAGGAGTTCCCGATCACCGGCCCGGTCAGCCTGGTCGACCGGATCATGGAACTGGGGCGCAAGGGCGTCGGCATCCAGCGCTACAAGGGCCTGGGCGAAATGAACCCGGAACAGCTCTGGGAAACGACCCTCGACCCCGAAGCCCGGTCCTTGTTGCAGGTCAGGGTCAACCACGCCGACGACGCCGAGGATGTGTTCTCGACCCTGATGGGCGACGTGGTCGAGCCGCGGCGCGAATTCATCCAGGAAAACGCCCTCAAGGTCGCCA
>JADFNT010000223.1 GCA_022563215.1 Pseudomonadota bacterium | reverse complement strand
TTTTGGAACTGTCCCGCATCGCCTACGAAGCCTTATAAGCTTCCCGGTGCCGGCGAAGGGCCAGAGCATTGTCCACCCAGATTGACCCGCTCTGATGCCCGGGCGGCTAGGTGGACCGTCAGGCATCCCGCGAAGCGCGATGCGGCACCCTGGGGGCACGGGGGTGTCCCCCGGAAACCCCGGGGGCGAGCGGGACAACGCAGCGGACGCCCGCCACCCGGCATCCCATAGGGACAGGCCCTTTCGGGCCGATGCGGCGTCAAGCCCCTTGACCGTAGTCCCGCTACGCTCGGCGGCGCTTTCCTGGCCACGGCCCGAAATGGCTCTGTCAGAGCGATTCAATCTGGGCGGATAATGCTCTAGGGGCCACAAAACGGATTCGGGCGCCAGCGGCCGTCCCCTTTCGCGGCGCTCGGATTCGGGCATCACGTCCATGTTCGGCCACAGGCCGGTTTCAAACGTTTCGGCATAGGGAAGGTCCGGGTTGACGGCGCGAAGGGCGCCCGCCGCGGCCGCATGGTCGTAGTCGAGCGCATGCAAGGCGATGTCGATGGCACCATCTTCGGCGGTCAGGATCGAATACCAGCCCCGGGGCGTGCCGTCGTTGGCCGGCATGCCGATGGCGCCCGGGTTGTGCCATAACCGCCCACCTATATTTTGCGTGTCCAGAACACGCGGGCCCAGCGTCTGCGTAAACGGCAACCCGGAATGGCCGCCGATGACGGCGTCGATGGGGTCGCCGGGGGGGTCGTTCCGGGACAGGCGTTCGAAGATGCGCGCCTTGGCCGCCATCGGCGTCGAGGCGAAAATATATTCCGAGATGTCCTCGTCGCCGCCGTGGATGACGGCGAACCGCCTGCCGGCGAGGGTGAACCTCAATTGCCGGGGCAGCGCCCGCATCCAGGTGAGCGCGTCTTCGTCCAGTTGCGAAGCGGCATGAGCAAACCAGACTTCGGACCAATAGGCGCAGGCACTGTCCTCATCAAACCCGCAGCCGCAATCGGCGGCGTTGAAGCCCAGGGATTCCTCGCAGTTTCCCATCACCACCCGGATGCCGGCGTCGCGGATCCGCTCGACGGTGGCGACGGGGTCGGCGGCGTAGGCGACGACGTCGCCGGTGCAGATGATTTGTTGCGGCGCCAAGCCCAAGGCGCGGGCCCGGGCCAGCATGGCGTCCGTGGCCTGGACGTTGGAATAGGGGCCGCCGAAGCACAGCACCGGACCGTCGATGGGCCCGAGGTCGAGCACGGGGGCCAGCCCGGTGGACTGACCGGGGGACGGATCGGCCGTCATTCGGGGCTGCACGACGCGCCGCCGAGAACGCAGAACTTGGCGCAATGGGGATGGTTGAGCTGAACCGTTTTCGCCGACTGGGTCAGGTGCCGGCCCAATTCGAAGGCCGGATCATAGGGCAGCAGCGTACACGGAACGATGACCGGATTGTCGGCGCCGCGGCGCTTGAGAATCATCCGCGATGTCGCGCACATCATGGTTTCCGGCTCGACGCCGAGGATGTCCCAGCAGTTGATGGTGATTTCCGGAACGTCGGCGCCGGCGTCCATTTCCGGGAACAAAACCAGGGATACCGGATCAAAGGCGTCGATGGGGATGGCCTCGGCGGCGAACAGGCGGGCATAGCCGCGCCGTGCGTCGTCGTCGGATTCTTCCCAACATGTGCGCCCGGCGACGGTCAGCTTGAATTTATTTTCGGCCAGCCAGCGCAAGCCTTGGATCATCGGCCCCCAGGTATCTGGGCCGCGGATCATTTCGTGCCGGGCCTTGGTGAAATGGTCGATGGAGACGCGCACCGTCAAGGCCTCTCCGAAGCGCTTGAAAAGCGCCGAAAGCCTTTGGCGCTTGTTCAACATCGGCTTCATGGCATTGGTCAGCACCAGCACCCGGTGACCCCGGGCGAGTGACTCTTCGATCATGCCGGGCAGGTCCCGGTTCATGAACGGCTCGCCGCCGGTAAAGGCGATTTCCTCGACCGGCAGACCCGTGGCGTCGATTTCGTCAAGGTATTCCCGGACTTCGGACAGCGACAGGTACTGAAGGCTGTCGTTGACCGGGCTCGAATCCATATAGCAGTTTTGGCACGTGATGTTGCAAAGAGAGCCGGTGTTGAACCACAGCGTCCGCAAATGCGTCAGCGCGACGACGGCGCGCTCCACGCCCTCGGCGGTGACATGGGGATCCTTGAACTTTCGGGGATCCAAGAGCCGCCGTTCGGTCAATTCGAATTGGGGCCCGAATTCGATCTTCGATTTGCCGGTTTGCTCGGTTGTCGCCATGGAAACTGTTTAGCCGCCCCAGGGAAGCAAGCCAACCAAAAAACCGGGTTTTCCGGCTCTTTGGCCGTCAAAAGTTCGTGAAGGGACGTGACCCAGGGCGTAACAAATGCTTCTTAATCCCGGTGGTTGATCCCATAATCCGGGGCCTTGGGGTATTTGCCGAGGCGCCTTCATTCAACCATGGGAGGGGGGTGAGGCGTTGCTGTACCGATATCTGCTGATTGTTCGATTCGCCCTGATCAACACCGTCGCCGTCGGCCTGTTGGCCGGCACCTATCTGCAAGGATGGCTGGACGTGGTCATTTCCGCGTACCTGGTGGAGCTGTCCGTCGTCATCTTCCTGGTCTTCCTTTACGGGCTGGTCCTTTGCGGCGCCAAGGTCTGGCGCCATAGCGTCGAGTTGAACGACCTCAAGATCGGCACCCCCGATCCGCAATCCCGGGCCGGCCGGTATTTGAGCCGGACCGGCAACGTCAGTCCGGAAAGCCGCTATATCCAGGCGGAAGTGCTGAGGCTCAAGCTGACCGACCACATCGTCGTCGTTCGCAGTATCGCCAATTCGCTGGTCTTGCTGGGGCTGATCGGCACCGTCATCGGCTTCATCATCGCCCTTTCCGGCGTCGATCCCGAGACCGCCTCGCAGGTGGAAAACGTCGCCGCCATGATCTCGACCCTGATCAACGGCATGTCGGTGGCGTTGAACACGACGCTTGTCGGCGCCTTGCTGTATGTGTGGCTGATCGTCAACTACGGCATCCTGACGTCGGGCACGGTCGACCTGATCGCGGAGATCATCGACATGGGAGAAGCCCGTGCGGCGGGGACTTGATTACCTGGACGAAGACACCTGGGGGACGGTGTTCCGCGACGTAATCCTGTTGGCGCTGATCGGCTTCGTCGCCATGGTCATCATGCTGCTGCCCCACATCACGCCGAAAAAACAGGAAGCCGAGGACCACGAGGCGCCCGGCAACGTCATCATCGAAATACATTGGCCCAACAACATGCCCTATGACGTGGACCTGTGGGTACAGGCGCCCCGCGAGGTGCCGGTCGGGTTCTGGAACATGGGCGGCACCACGTTCAACCTGCTGCGCGACGACTTAGGGGGAGAGGGCGACGCCACCGATAAAAATTACGAGATCACCTACAGCCGCGGCATCCCGGCGGGCGAATACATCGTCAACGTGCACATGTACGGGCCCCTGCCGCAAGGGGTCACGATTCCGGTCAACGTCGTCGTCAGCGTCAAGCCGATGTACGCGGACCTGTATCAGATTCTGGAAACCATCATCAAACTGACGCGGCGCAACCAAGAGGAAACCGCCTACCGTTTCCGCCTGACCGCCGAAGGAGAGCTGGTCCCCGGCACCTTCAGTACGCTCAACCGGCCCCTGATTACCGGATTCAAG
>JADFNT010000222.1 GCA_022563215.1 Pseudomonadota bacterium | reverse complement strand
TGGGTCCACGACGCCTCGTTGTTGTCGCGCACGCCGAGGGCCGCCGACATCGACAGGCCCGAGGCCCAGATGCCCTTGAACCCCGCTTCCTCGACGATTTTCGCCGACAGGCCGTTGTGGGCCTCCATCAGGAATTCCAAATCCGGGGACGTCAACATGGCGCGCAAACGCGCCGCTTTCGACGGCGCCTCGGCCTGTTTGTCCCAATTCCGGTCGGCTTTTCCCTGCATGGTAGGACCCCTCAAATCAATGGATTGTTTTTGTCGATCGGCATATACCCCTGATTTACCCCTGATTCCCCGGAGGTTCAAGGATTCCCCCGTTTAACCAGAGGCGATTGCCGGCCCGGAAAGAGGGCGCATCGTTTGCAGGCCGTCGGTAAGTCGTTCCCATGTCGTCCTCAAGTCGTCCTCAAGTCGTCACCCAGTCGTCCCCATGTCGTCACCCAGTCGTCACCAGGTCGTCCTCAAGTCGTCGTTTTTTGCCGCCTTTTTCGCCTTAATAAATTGATTTAAAACGATTCTGGTCCGGAAAAAAGCCGCGGAAGTCGTCATTTGTCGTCAAAGTTAAAGCCCCGGTCTCCGGCAGGACGGTTTCCCTCGCCCGCCGAAGCTTCAGCGAAGGCGGGTCGTCATTTTTTCCTTTCGGCGGCCGATAACGGGGAATTTTTAGGCGATTCCAGCAACGTCATGACCTGCAATTCCTATCTTAAAACAAAAAGAGAATAAGATCATATTTTTGTTTTCCTGTCAAGAACAAATAGGGAATAATCTAAGGGGTAATGGGTCAGTTTGTTGAATGTCCGCTTTACCCCGTAAAGCAGACTATTTTTCAGGTGGGGCCGATGTCTGCTTTTGACCCAAAGCGGACATTCGACATCCGGGATCAACCGCACTGTGCATCCAAAATCGGGGCGTCAAGAACTAGGCCCCTAGGGGTATAGTGCTGGTGACGGTTAGCGAGCTTGTACGCGTGGCTGGGTAAAAACCGGAAAGTAGAGCACGGTAAACAGACCATAGGCCGCCGTCCAAGCGATGCCGGAAATCCAAATCGCAGAAAGGCTCTGATCATTTAGGAAAGGCGCCCCAACGCGCACAATTGCCGCAATGGTGATCAAAATAAAAATCACCGTTGTGCCGGGTGTTGCCGTCAACTCCCGTCCGGTATGGCCTAAGGAAGCGCGGGTCATCACAGCTAGAATCATTGTGCCAAAGGCACCCACCGTTAGCGCATGGATCGCGGCCGTCGCGGGGACGATATCCGTTAGCCCCGCCAAGCCAATCAATATCAGAGCGACTGCCAGCCAGGCATAACCTAAATGCAGCACCCACATGAGCGGTTCAGCAAATATCGCCCAGCCTTTCCAGCGCACCAATCTAAATCCATGAAGCCCGCCGGCAAGTAACGCGAGGGTGGATGTCAATCGATGATCCGGCACGAACACCTGCGCAACGACAAATATGATCAAGGCTGCCAAAGCAATGGCATCGAAACGGCCCATGGGTTCCGGCAGAACTTCCGCGCCATTGCGCGCCAACCAATTGCGGGTAAAGCTTGGAACGATCCGCCCGCCGATCACCGCCACGAGAATAGCCAACACAAAAGTAGATAGCCGAATGCCAATTTCCGCCGTTTCGGCGAACCCGATGATTTCGAAATGCACCAGCCAATTGCCCAAAGTGAAAAACGAAATCAGGACGAGCACCGGCAAGTTACGCCAGTTTTTACCTGAGATTAATTCGCGGGCGATCATCACCACGAGCGTGGTTAGGAAGGACAAATCCAAAATTGCAGTTGCTATTGGGCCTATCGGGGCGGCGCCTAAGAAACTCAATCGTCCGGCAAGCCATAAGGACACCAACAAACCTAACCGCCATCCGCTTACGGGCAGGCGGCCCGTCCAATTAGGGATTGCTGTCAGGATAAACCCGGCGATTGCCGCACC
Organism: Pseudomonadota bacterium; assembly: GCA_022563215.1. Classification (GTDB taxonomy): domain Bacteria; phylum Pseudomonadota; class Alphaproteobacteria; order Rhodospirillales; family Casp-alpha2; genus Casp-alpha2. The sequence continues at coordinate 1,765 of JADFNT010000222.1, read as the reverse complement.
GGCGAAACCAAATAACATTTCATGCTGATGCCACAAAAGGGCATCAAAGCCCGCGGGCAGAACCAAAACACCCACATAGCTCATGAGCCAAAAAGGGATGGCCAGCATCGCCCAAAAACCGGCCGCCATAAAAAACGGCCGGAAACTGTGTTGCAGGATCGTCAGACCCGCCTCGTTTTTCCGTTTTCTCATGGTTTTCGGCCCGCTAACCAGCACCCCACCCACGTTTTCGCTGGCGACGCTATCTCCGATTAAGGACGTAGGGATGCAGAGCTAAGTTAACTCCTTATCATCTGCGTCGGTGCCACGACCTGCACCATAAGGTCGTTATTCCATTCACCCTTCACCTGGACATGGGCCACGGCACCCAGCGCGATTGCCTCGATCAGGTTATGGTTCACATATGCATACAGACCCGGTTGGCGGAACGTGTAGAGTGCCGCCCCAGCAGACCCGCCGCGAATAAACCATGTCTCGAGGTTGGTTGCCGGAAGATCATCAAACGAGCCGGTCTCCCAGACCAGGTCACCGTGGCCGCCGATCAGATGGGGGCGGGTGTCGCGGTTGGCCTGGGCGTGGATAAACAACACTTTTTCCCCGACTTTCGCCGTTAACGCGTTGTCGCCCGTTAAAGCACCGACCCGGCCATTAAACACGACATGAGTCGGCGTCAGGGTCTTCATCCGGTCTAGGGTTTCTTCAAACGAGTCGAGGATGTCCTCGTAGCGCTTGAAGTTGCCGCTGTCGTCTTGCGGTACGTAGAAGTCCTGCTCTCCGATGTAATAGGCCCGGTCGTAGTGCACGGGATGGCCCAGTTGATCTTTCAACCCCTCCCGAGGCAATACCATCAAGGCACCATTCATGCCGGATACCACGTGCCACGGGATCATGATGCCGCCCGGTGCGCAATGATAGACGAACACGCCTGGCTTGGTCGCACGGAAGCGCAGGACGGCTTTTTCACCTGGTTGAACATGGGTGAGCGCTCCGCCGCCCAGAGCACCTGTCGCGGCATGGAAGTCGATATTGTGTTCAAGGCTGTTCCCTTCCGGATTTTCCAGGGTCACTTCGACGTAGTCCCCTTGATGGGCAACGATCAATGGCCCGGGAACGGAGCCGTTGAATGTCATTGCCTGAACCTCGGTGCCGTCGTCATCGATGACCATGGTTTTCTCTTCGACCACCAACCGCACTTGGATTACTTTTGGTCCGTTGGTTGCAACCTGATCATGGGCGGGGACGAATGGCGGTGGGACAAGTTCCTGATGCACGTGTTCCAGATGGTCAACGTTTATTGGCTCGTCAGTTACGGAGTTGGGTTCGAGTTTCGGCACCGCTTGCCGTTCAGGTTCGTGCTCTGATCGATGGAGAGGGCTCGCCGAAGCCATCAATGCGCCACTGAGCAATGTTGCCGCGCCAACTCCGGAGGCGGCGGCAAGCAGCTCTCGTCGAGATAATCCAGGCATTGTTCAATCTCCTAGGTCGGTTCTGTTCGCGTACTTATTGTTATTAAGGCGTGTCTCCAATTCGGAACGACTACACCTATAACACGCTGATGCTGCACTGCAGCATTGTTTATTCATTGATCCAGATATGCACCAGAAACATGCCTGTGGGCGACCAACAGCTTCTTAGCTCGGGGGCCCGTGCTAGGCCAACTAATCAATGTCCGCTTATGGCTATAAGCGGACCTTTTGCCACACCCTGAATTATGTCCGCTTTACCCCCCGAAAGCGGACCTTGCGCGGAAGCGGAAGATGTTAAC
>JADFNT010000016.1 GCA_022563215.1 Pseudomonadota bacterium | reverse complement strand
GTGCGGAATTTCAGATACCGGAAGCCGTTGAGGACCGCGAACTGATCGGCCATCGGGTACAGGATATGGTAAAGCATTATCCGTTGACCACTTGCTTGTGGTTGTCGGGGTCGACGCCGCGGGGATTGCCCATGTCGAGCAGGGCATTGACGATGGGCCCGGTGTTGGATCCGGCCGAACCCTTGACGACGACCACGTCGCCGGGCCGCACAATCCCCGTCACCTTGGGCAACAACCGCATGGTGCTGGGGGCGGTGGCGCCGCGCATGGACTGGGGCAGGACATCCCAAAGGGCGCCCATGTACTGACCGGCGGTAAACACCAGGTTGATCTTCTCGGCGATCAGGGTTTCCACCAGGGCGGCGTGCTGGCTTTCGGATTCAGGCCCCAGCTCCAGCATGTCGCCGAGGACGGCGATTCGCCGGCCGCCACCTTCCGGCTCCAATCCTCCCAGGATCTCGAAGGCGGCATTCATCGACACCGGAGACGCATTGTAGCTTTCGTCGATGACGATAAAGGCCCCGCCCGCGACTTCGACCGTATGGCGCCGACCCCGGCCCTTGAGGCCGATCATGCCGGCCAGTTTATCCGCCGCCAGCCCGATTTCACCCCCGGCGGCGCCGACGGCGGCCAGCACGGCCAGGGAGTTCATCACCCAGTGGCGGCCCGGTACGCCCAGCCGGTATTGGAACTCGGCCCCGTCGATCCTCGTCGTAACATTCGATCCTTCACAGTCGGTATGGACGTCCATGAGCCTGAACTGGGCCTCTTCGTGGGCGCCGAAGGCGATGACGTTGTTCACCCCCGCGTCGGCGGCGGCGGCGACGAGGCGGTTGAACTGCGTATTGTCGCGGTTGAGGACGGCGACGCCGTCCCCGGTCATGCCCTGGAAGATTTCCGCCTTGGCCTCGGCGATGTCGTCGACGGATTCGAAATGGGCCCCGTGCACGGCTTCGACATTGGTGATCACGGCGACGTCGGGCTTCACCATCCGGGACAGGGGCGCGATCTCGCCCGGGTGGTTCATGCCGATCTCGAACACCCCGAAGGCGGAATCGGCCGGCATCCGCGACAGGCTCAGCGGCACCCCCCAGTGGTTGTTGAGGCTGTCCTGGCTGGCCGCGGTCGGGCCCTGTTCCTCAAGCACGAAGCGGATCGCCTCTTTGGTGCCGGTCTTGCCGACGCTGCCGGTGACGGCGATTACACGGGCGCCGGTGCGGCGGCGGGCGGCCTGTCCCAGATCCTTGAGGGCGCGGGTCGTGTCCTTGACCTCCAGCAACGGCGCATCGCCACTGACCGCGTCCGGCCGGCGTACGACCACCGCCGCGGTGGCGCCGGCGGCAAAGGCGTCGGCGGCGAAATCGTGGCCGTCGAACTTGGGCCCGCGGATGGCGACGAACAGATCGCCGGGTTTGGTCGTGCGGCTGTCGATGGAAACGCCATCGGCGCGCCATTCGCCGGTGGCAATGCCGTCGGTGGCGGCGAGCGCCGAGGCGGTAGTCCAGAGATACGTTTCCACCGCCGGGTTCATTGTCCGATCTCCTTTAGGGCAACGCCGATGGCTTCGGCGTCGTCAAAGGGCCGGGTTTCCTCGCCGATGGTCTGTCCCTGCTCGTGCCCCTTGCCTGCGACCACCAGAAGGTCTTCCGGGCCCAGGCCGTCGACCGCTTCGGCGATGGCTTGGGCGCGGTCGCCGATATCGGCGGCGGCGGGAACGGCGGCAAGAATCTGGGCGCGGATGTCGGCGGCGTCCTCGGTGCGGGGGTTGTCGTCGGTGACGATCACCACGTCGGCCAGTTTCCCGGCGATGGCGCCCATTTCCGGGCGTTTGCCGGAATCGCGGTCGCCGCCGCAGCCGAAGACCAGATGCAGGCGGCCCTGGGCATGGGGCCGTAGCGCTTTCAGGACGCAGGCCAGGGCATCGGGGGTATGGGCGTAATCGACGTAGACCGGGGCGCCCGCCGGGTGGCGGCCGGCCAACTGGACCCGTCCGGGAACGCCCTGCAATTTTTCCAGTTCGGCGGTTGCGGCTTCGGCGTCGTCGCCGGAAGCGAGCGCCAGGGCCAGGGCGCACAAGGCATTCGAGGCCTGAAAACCGCCGACCAGAGGCAGCGCCACTTGGGTCTCCTTGCCGGCCACCTCGAGCTCCAGCCGCTGCCCGTCAGCCAGGGATTCGATGGCCACAAGGCGCACCTCTTCGCCGGACTGGCCATAGCGCATGATCCCGAGGCCGCGGTCCCGGCATGCCGCTTCGACCGCCCCGGCATAGGCGTCGTCGGCATTGATGACGGCGGTGCCGCCGTCGGCGATGATTTCGGTAAATAGACGCAGCTTGGCGGCCAGGTAATCGTCCATGGCGCCGTGGTAATCCAGGTGGTCGCGGCTGAGGTTGGTGAAGGCGCCGAGGGACGCCCTGACGCCGTCGAGCCGGCATTGGTGCAGGCCGTGGCTGGAGGCTTCCAGCGCCAGCCGCTCGAACCCGGCCCGTTTGAGATCGCGCAAATTGCGGTGCAGGTCGGCGGGGTCCGGCGTCGTCAGGCTGGTCCGGTTATCGAAGCCGTCTGCCCCAATGCCCAGGGTCCCGGCGCTCGCCGCCTGGTGCCCCAATCCCCGCCAAATCTGGCACAGGAACGAAACCACGGAGGTCTTGCCGTTGGTGCCGGTGACGGCGGCGATGGTGTCCGGTTGATCCTCGAAAAAGGCCGCCGCCATCAAGGCAAATTGGCGGCGCGGGTTAGCGTCGGTGAACACCGGCACCGGGGCCTCGCCCGATGGCTCTGTTTCCGGTTCGATGGCGGTGCCGGGGGGCGCCAGCACGGCAACGGCGCCGCGGCCAAGGGCCTCGGGGATATAATCGCGGCCGTCCAGCCGGGTCCCGGGCAACGCGGCGAAAAGAAAGCCGGGCTCGACCTGTCGGGAATCACAGGTGAGCCCGGTAATATCCATTTCGTTCACGACCGTCTGGCCCGTCAAATCCATTTTGGCTCCGTCCAAGACATCAATAAGTCGCAAGCGCCTGCTCCGGGGGGCCGGGATCGTTGGCCCTGTTGGTCTTTCGGGGCGAACCCAAAACCGCGCGGACCCGTTTCAGCATCCGGCTTTCGGCGGCCACGGAAACACCCGTATCCGGCGGGGCGAAGGGAACCGTGACCGGGGCCGGCGCCACGGCGGCCACCCTGGCCTCGATCACCAAGCCCGGTCCGGGATCGGCCTCGGGCTTTCGTTTCGGGGACATGCCGATCAGGGTCGCCATGCGGTTGACGATCCGCCCAACGGCCGGCGCCGCCACCCAACCGCCGGTGGCGTAGTTGAAGGTCCGCTCGTTGCCCTTCGGTTCATCGATCAGCACCAGCACCACGTAACGCGGGTCGTCGATGGGAAAGGCGCCGACAAAGGACGAGATAATGGCGTTCTTCCGGTAGCCCCCGCCCACCAGCTTGTCGGCGGTGCCGGTCTTGCCGCCGACGGCATAGCCGCGGACGGCGGCCTTGCGGCCGGTGCCGGTCTGGACCACCAGGGCCATCAAGCCGCGTATCTGTTCCGACGTTTCCGCCGACAGCACGCGGCGGCCGGGGACCGGGACGCCGGGCCGCCGTTTCAACAGCGTCGAGGGCACAAACGTACCGCCGTTGACCAGCGCCGCGACGCCGCTGGTCAATTGCACCGGGCTGACGGCGATGCCGTGGCCGTAGGCGATGGTCATGGTGTTGATCTCGCGCCAGCGGCGGGGCGTCAGGGGTTTGCCGACCTCGGGCAGTTCGATGGCCGCCGGGGAGAGCAGGCCCAACCGGCCGAGGTAATCCTTCTGCGCCCGGGTGCCGACGTCGATGGCCATCTTGGCGGCGCCGATGTTGGACGAATAGACGATGATCTCGGGCACCGTGAGCCAGCGATTCTTGGCGTGGAAATCACGGATGGTGAAGCGCGAGACCTGGATCGGCTGGCTGGCGTCATAACCGCTTTCCAGGCTGACGGTGCCGGAATCGAGGGCCATGGCGACGGTGAACAGCTTGAACGTCGAGCCCATTTCGTAGACCCCTTTGGCGGCCCGGTTGAAAGCCGAGTCGCCACCCGCGGTCGCCGGATCGTTGGGGTCGAAATCGGGCAGCGACACCATGGCCACAAATTCGCCGCTGTCGGCGTCGAGCACCAGCCCGGTGGCGCCGAGGGCCCTGAATTCACCCATCGTCGCGGCAAGTTCCTGGCGCAGTATCGCCTGGATGCGAAGGTCCAGCGCCAGCTCGAGGCGGTTGCCGGCACGAAGGGTCTGGTCGAAACGCATCTCCATCCCGGCGATGCCGTTGCCGTCGACGTCGGTCAGGCCGAGCACATGGGCGGCCAAACGGCCATGCGGATAGACCCGGCGTTCGCCGCGCTGAAAGCCGAAGCCCGGAAGCCCAAGCCGGTTGACCTGGTATTGCTGTTTCGGGGTCAGGTTGCGGCTGATCCAGACGAAACGGCCCTTGGATTTGATCTTCGCCAGGACGACGGCGCGCTCGAGGGCGGGCAGCACCTGGATCAGCTTGTCGGCGGCCTCCTCGGCGTTCAGCACCGAGGCCGGGTCGGCGTACAGCGACGCCGTCGGCAGGCTGGTGGCCAGCAGGATGCCGTTGCGGTCGACGATATCGGCGCGCCCCACGGGCGCCGCCGGAGATTGTTCGATGTGCGCCACCTTTGGCTCGCCGCCGGCCTTGAATATGGTCAAATCGACCAGGCGGACGCCGATGGCGGTAAAGGCCATGGTGATGACGATGCTGGTGACCAGCAGCCTGTTGCGGCCGGTTTCGATGGCCTGCTTGCGGATGCCTTCGATCCGCCGCGCGCCCTGGACTTGCGCCACGGGTTGGCGTTTGGCGGCGGTCATCGGCGCGGCTCCTGGATGACGACGCTGGCCGTCAACGGGGTGACGGTCTCGGCGTTGTCTTCGTCAATACGCGGCAGCAATTCCCTGGCCGTACCGACCTGCCGGGAATCGATGGCGGTCATGCCCAGATAGCGCTCGGCAAGAATCTTGAGCCTGCTCGGCTCGTTGAGGTAGCTCCATTCCGCCTTCAGCACGTGAATGGCCTGGCGGTCGTCGGTGATCGACCGGTTGAGCCCGAAGAGTTGATCCTCCATGTCCTGGACCTGGTACTTGACCGTGAACAGGGTCAGGCTCAGCGACACGGCGAGAAGAACGATCAGCAGCGTGGACGGACGGATCATCGGGGTTTCCTCTTATGCTGCTTTGCGGGCCGGGGTTTCGGTGCGCTCGGCGGCGCGCATCCGGGCCGAACGGGCGCGGGGGTTGGCCGCGGTTTCCGCCGCCGTCGGCTTGACGACGCGGCGGTGCAAAAGCTTGAACGTCGGGGCCGCTTCGGCCGCTTGCGGGGGAAGATGACGCGATGGTTTGGCGGCGGTGCCCGATCGCCCCTGCAGGAACTCCTTGGCCTGGCGGTCCTCGAGGGAATGAAACGACACCACGCTCAAGCGCCCGCCGGGACGAAGCAGGATTTCGGCCGCGTTCAGCCCGCGTTCCAGTTCGCCCATCTCGTCATTGACGTAGATGCGAAGCGCCTGAAACGTGCGCGTCGCCGGGTCGATCCCGTCCTTGGACCTGGCGACCACCCGGCGCACCAGTTCCGCCAGCTTCCCGGTGCGGGTAATCGGCGTTTCCCGCCTGGTTTCGACGATCGCCCTGGCGATACGCCGGGACCGGCGTTCCTCGCCGTAGCGGAAGATGATGTCGGCCAGTTCCTTTTCGGTCAGCCGGTTGACGGCCTCGGCGGCGGTCATGCCCGAAGACGCCATGCGCATATCCAGCGGCCCGTCGGCGCGGAAGGAAAAGCCGCGTTCGGGATCGTCCAACTGCATCGACGAAATGCCGAGGTCGAGGGTAATGCCATCGATGCGCTCGACACCGACCTCGGACAACAGCCGAACCATGTCGCCGAAGCGGCCGTTCAATACCGTGACCCGGCCCCGGAACCGGTTCTCCAGGTCGGCGCCGATGGCCTGCGCCCGGGGATCACGGTCGATGCCCCAGACGGTGCAGTCGACGGCCTCCAAAAGCGCCTCGGAATAGCCGCCGCCGCCGAATGTGGCATCGACGTAAATGGCGCCGTCGCGGGGGCTAAGCGCCTCCATGACCTCATTCAACATCACCGGGGTGTGGGGGGTGCGGCTTGCCATGGCCTAGGCCTCCCCCTTGTCCGGGTCTTGCGGCCTTCGCAGTTGCAGGGTGGCGCCGCGGGCCCGGGCCCGTTCGAAGGCTTTGCCGCGGTTGACCTCGTAGGTCTTGGGCTCCCAAATCTGGAAACGGCGTCCTCGCCCGACGAAAAGGGCCTGGCCGGAAATACCTGTCGTTTTGAGGACGTCCTTGGGCAACGCCACGCGGCCTTCGGGGTCGAGGGGAAGACGATGCGCGCTTTCGAGGATGACGGACAGGTCGTCCTGTTCGTCCGAGAACATGGGCAGGTCCTCGAGGCTGTCGCTCAGGCGCCCCATGAAGTCCTCGTCACAGGCCTCGAAGGCGTTGAATTTGAACAACGGATAGACGTAAAGGCCGCTGAAGGACTGGCTGCCCAAAGCGTCGCGGAAGGGTTTGGGCACCGAAACCCGTCCCTTCCTGTCGATCCTGTTGACGTATCTGCCAACAAAAAGTGCCATGGTCGCTCCCGCAAAAATTCTTTCGTACCAACGGCTTTTGCCGCCGTTACCCATCCGTTGCCGGTATTGGAAATCCCCCGCAGACCGTGGACCCCCCATGATCGCAAAATGGCCAATAATGGGATATCATGGGCAATAATGGGCGTCAATGGGACACTATGGCTTTTCATGGGTTAACAAAACCTTTCCAAAGCGAAGGAAACCGTGAGTTTTCCCTTCTCCGCGGCGATCGAAATCACGGCTTTTGCGATGGCGTCCCATTGGGCGCCCGGATTTCGGCGGTTTTGTGTCGGGGAAAGGGCGGTTTTTGGGCATTTTCGGGCCGCCCCGGAGGGGCCGCCCGGACGGGGCCGCGAACAGGCGGCTGAAAGGAAGGGAAAAAAGAAAAGCCAGACGGCCTGTAAGCCGGGTTCTGTCCCCGCTTGCGCGGGAGATGGCCATTCATCTGGGACGCCCGTTACCGGACGCCTCGCGCGACCTACCCGGGCGGCGGCGCGGAAACCCGCCTGCCGGAGAAACTCCGGCGTGCCGCCCCTACTTGGTCTTGCTCCCGGTGGGGTTTACCCTGCCACCCCCGTTGCCGGGGGCGCGGTGCGCTCTTACCGCACCCTTTCACCCTTACCCCGCCTAAAAACCGCCGGGGACCGAAGGTCCCGTTTTTACCGCCGAAGCGGGCGGTTTTGCGGTGGGGCGGTTTGCTTTCTGTGGCACTTTCCCTAGGGTCGCCCCCGCCGGCCGTTAACCGGCACCGTGTCTCCGTGGAGCCCGGACTTTCCTCCCCTCGCGGGTTTCCCCGGTGCGAGAGGCAGCCATCCGGCCGTCTGGCAGGGCCTAAATTAGTCTTAGCCACGGAGAGGTCAAGTGTTGCAGAGATCGAGCAGCGCCTTGAGCCGCCCGGCGGTTTGCGGATCGGCAGGGCCACCAAGGCTTTCGGGGCAAAAATGACGCTGAAAGGCGGTCAACGCCAACCCCTCGTCGGTCGTGTCGTAGCCGTAGGCCGACAACAGGCCGGCGACTTCCTGGTCATCGATTTCCAACCCCGCGTCGCCCGGGGCGCCCCCCGCCGCGTCCCCGGGCCACAGCCCGATCCCGGCCGCCGCCAGGCGTTGCCAATCGAACAATTCACCGGGGTCGGTCTTGCGCCCCGGCGCGACGTCGGAATGGCCGACGAAATTTCGGGGTGGAATCGAGTGGCGGCCGAGGATATCCCCGGCCAGCCCCTCCAGCGCCGCCATCTGAGGGTCGGGGAAATCCCGGGTGCCGAATTGGTGCCCCGGATTGACCAGCTCGATGCCGACGGAGCGGCCGTTGATGTCGGTCTCGCCGCGCCAATACGCCTCGCCGGCGTGCCAGGCACGCTTGTCCTCGGCGACCAGGGAGATAACCGTCCCGTCTTCGTCGATGACGTAATGGGCGCTGACGCGGGCCTCCGGGTCGCACAAACGCGCCAGCGCCGCCGCGGCGCTTTCCATGCCGGTGTAATGCAGGACAACCATGTCGACGGGCGTGTCCGGCGGACGGTCGTCGAAGTTGGGCGAAGGTCTTTCGGAGGACGTCACTTCAGCCCGCGCTCCTTCTCGATGACGTCATAGGCGGCGTTGATGGCGGCCATTTTCTCGTTCGCCACGTCGATGAATTCCTGCGGCATGCCCTGGGCGATCAGGGTGTCGGGGTGGTTTTCGCGGATCAGGACGCGGTAGGTCTTTTTGATCTCATCGTCGGACGCCTGGCGGGAAAGGCCCAGCACCTGATAGGGGTCGGCCCCCCCATCGGCCCCGGGGGCCCCACCCATATCGCCCATGTGGATGGCCTTCAGGCGCTCGAACTGAATCTCGGAAAAGCCGAAGATCAGCGCCGTCTTGCGCAGGAATTCAAGTTCCTTGGGATGGACGAAGCCGTCGGCGCGGGCGATATGAAAAAGCCCGCCCAGCAATTCCTCCATCACCGCCGGTTCGTGGGCGAACATCATCGAGATTTGCTCGGCGTAGGGCTCGAAGTCCTGGGCGTCCTGCTTGGCCTCGTTGAACAGCCGGCCGACGTTTTTCATCTCGTCCGGCGGAATGTGGAACAGCTCCTTGAAGGCGTCGACCTCGGCCCGGGTGACACGGCCGTCGGCCTTGGCCATCTTGGCCGAAAGGACGATGACGGCGGTGGTGAAGGCGACCTGCCGGTTGACGTTATCGTCGATGCGCCCGGCGTCTCCCGCCTTCATCTTGTCGTAGGCGTGGCCGGCGACGGTGCCCATGATCATGCCCAGCGGCCCGCCGATGGCGAACCCGGCGAAGCCGCCGATGACCTTGCCCCAGATGCTCATGACGGGTGGATTCTATCCACTAGTTTTCCCGGAAGCTGATTCGTCCCGCCATCGGCAGCTTCAAGGCCAGGTCCAGGGGATCGATGCCGAACGACAGACCGAGGAGGTTGATTTCCAGCCCTTCCTCGACCGCCGCCAGCACGCCGACCAACCCGAACAGAGACACCTGATAGCCGGTGCCGCTGGGGGTCCCGGCGACCAGGGCGCCGCCCGGCAGGTAATCCTTGCCGATCGCCGTCGGCGGCAGGTCGACCCTCAACTCCGGCACCGCCCGCGCGACGTAGGCGGTAAAGGTGTTGGAGTTGGGTCCGGGCCAAAGGGCATAGTCGTCGATGTGGGGATAGGCGCGGGCCACGGTGTCGATGCGCTTGATGATGTCGTCGACGCCGTCGCCGCGAAGCTCGGCGATGACCCGGGGTTCGGCCCCGAACCAGCGCCGGTCGGGGGCCGCCTGGTGAATGACCAGCGGCGATCCCCCGTGATGGGCCATCCAGCCGATGACCTCGTAAACGGTGTAGTTGAGCGCGTCCGTCGGCTTGACGGCGACCCACGAATGGACGCCGAAAAAGCCGCGCCAGCTATAGGCGCGGGCGACATAGAATTGGACCACCGCTTGCCGGTAAGTGGCCGGATCGGGGGCAATGCCCAAGGGCTCGCGGCTTGCCGTTCGCCAGTCCGCATTCACCGTATGCCTCCCTAATCCGACGACGGCGCCGACCACCAGCAGGAAGATCGGCAGCGCCAGCCAAAGCCTGGTCTTTTGCCGCGGTTTTTCCATCGACCGTCCCTTTCGAACCGTCCCCACGTGAGACTGTAATTTGCAAACCCGATCTTGGCAAAACAAAGGCGTTTACGCCGCCATCAAATATTCTAATGATGACCGTCAACATGACCGACACCGTTGATACCCTTGTCATCGGCGCCGGCGTCATCGGCCTGGCGATCGCCCGGCGCATGGCCCTGGCCGGCCGGGAGGTGGTGGTGCTGGAGGCCGAGGACGCCATCGGCACCGGCATCAGCTCGCGCAATTCCGAAATCATCCACGCCGGCATCCATTACCCCGAGGGCAGCCTCCGGGCCCGGCTCTGCGTCGCCGGAAAGGAGGCTCTTTATGACTATTTGCAATCCCACGGCGTGCCTTACCAAAGCCTCGGCAAGCTGGTGGTGGCCACGGCGGAGGACGAAGTGCCGTTACTCGATGCCATCGAGGCCAAGGCCAAGGCCAACGGCGTCGACGACCTGACAAGGCTGGACCCGGACCAAGTCAGCGACATCGAACCGGCGGTGAAATGCGCAGGCGCGCTGTTGTCGCCGTCGACCGGTATCTTCGATTCCCACGCCTACATGCTGGCGCTGCAAGGCGAGGCCGAGGACCACGGCGCCGCCATCGCCTTTTCGAGCCCCTTCGAGGGCGGCGTCATCACCGGAAAAGGAATCACCGTTCGCGTCGGCGGCGCCGAGCCGACGGAAATCCGCTGCCGCCATTTCATCAACACCGCCGGGCTGGGCGCCCAATCGGTGGCCACGGGAATCGAAGGCTTCCCGGCCGAGCACATTCCAACCCTCTATTACGCCAAGGGGAACTATTTCATCCTGACCGGCAAAAGCCCCTTCGAGCGGCTGATCTACCCGGTGCCGGGGCCGGTGGGGCTCGGCGTTCATTCCTCGGTGGACATGGGCGGGCAGTGCAAGTTCGGGCCCGACGTGGAATGGATCGAGGCGCCGGACTACGACGTCGATCCGAACCGGGCCGAGAAGTTTTACCAGGCCATCCGCCGCTATTGGCCGGACCTGCCCGACGGCGCCCTGCAACCCGGATACGTGGGCGTGCGCCCGAAGCTGGCGCCCGAAGGCCAGCCGCCCGCCGATTTCACCGTCCGCGGCCCGGAAACCCACGGCATCGCCGGCATAGTGCACCTGTTCGGCATCGATTCCCCGGGCCTGACGGCGTCGCTGGCGATCGCCGATTACACCGCTGGGCTTTTGGGGTTCGGCCAAGACAACGACAAGGCCGGTGAGAGCGGCTAAGGAGGACACGCCATGACGGCAAAAAAACAAAACCCGGCCAAAGGCCCGTCGCAGGCCGAATGGGCGGCCATCGCCGACGCCATCCTGCCCGGCGGCGCGCTGGGCACCAACATGGTACCCCCGGCCGAACGTTTCATCATCCGCCGCGGACAGGGCGCCCGGGTCGAGGACCTGGAAGGCAACTGGCATATCGATTACGTGCTCGGCGCCGGGGCCTTGATCTTGGGCCATGCCCACCCGGCAACCATGAAGGCGGTCGAGGAACAATTGGCCAAGGGCATCCATTTTTTCGGCGCCCTCAACGAGGCCTGCCTGCATTTGGCCAGGGAATTGACCGACGCCATTCCCGGCGCCGAACGCCTCGCCTTCACCACCACCGGGTCGGAAGCGACCTTTTACGCGCTGCGCATGGCCCGGGCCTTCACCGGGCGCCCCAACGTACTCAAGTTCGAAGGCGCCTATCACGGCAACCACGACTATTCCCAGGTCAGCGTCACCCCCGACGCGGCGACCAATTTTCCCGCCGGGCGGGCGGACAGTGCCGGCGTGCCCGAAGTGCTTCCGCCGACGGTCTTGATCGCGCCTTATAACGACCTCGAAACAACCCGCAAAATCGTCGAGGAAAACCGCGGCGACCTGGCCTGCGTCATCGTCGAGCCGGTGCAAAGGGTGATCTTTTCCGAACCCGGTTTCCTGTCCGGTTTGCGCAAAATCTGTGACGACAACGACGTGGTGCTGATTTTCGACGAGGTGGTGACCGGGTTTCGCCTCGCCTATGGCGGCGGACAGGAATACTTCGGCGTCACCCCGGATATCGCCGCCTACGGCAAGATCGCCGGCGGCGGCGCCCCTCTGGGCGCGGTAGCCGGAAAGGCCGAGATCATCGATTTCGCCGACCCGGCCCGAAGAGGCAACGGCGACTATGCACAGATCAACGGCACGATGCACGGCAACCCGCTGGCCTCGGCGGCCGGGCTGGCGACGCTGAAGGAACTGCGAAAACCGGGCTTTTACGATGACCTTAACGCCAAGGCCGACGATCTCAGGAAAGCCTGCCAGCAGGTTCTCGACCGGCACCGCCTGCAAGCCGTTGTCTGCGGCCAGGGGTCGTTCTGGCAAATCCTGTTCCTCGACAAACCACCCCGGGATTACGCCGATGTCCGGGCGTCGGATAGGACCGCCTCGAAGGCGCTTGACCTTGGCTGCCTGTCGGAGGGGCTGTACGTGCTGCCCGGCATCAGGCGGTTTGTTTCGGCCGCCCACTCCAGCGACGATTTCGAGGAAACGGTCCGCGCCCTGGATGCCGCCTGCCGGGGGCTGGCCTAGTATTTCTTTCGGGCGACGGACAGGCGGAACTTTTTCAGTTCCTCTTCCATGTCGTTTTTTTCCGGTTCGCCCAACTCGAATTCGACGCCGATGCCTTCGACGAATTCCCGGGCGACCCGGGCCGGAATTTTGCCGTAGCCTTCCATGTGAAGCTCGACAAAGTCGTTGTTTTCGAACGAGCCGTCGACGATCAGCGCGGCGCCGCCGCCGGAGATATCCTTGACGGTAACATCTTGCTCGACCCCGTCTTTGCCGATGATCGTCGCCGTGACGTGTTCCGGCACTTTCATGCGTTGATAGCGGCGCTGGTCGCCGGAGGGGCCGCCGGGGGCGTCGATTTTGTTGTCCTGGTCGTCGCTCATGGTCTTGGTTTCCCTTTCCGGGAAAGGGTCATTCTTCGGCCGTCTCGCCGGTCGCGCGTCCGAAGCGCTCCCGGTAGGCGGGCCAGACATCCGGGTTGACCAAACGCGGCGGGCGGGCGCCCTGGAAAATGGTCAGCCACTGGTCGGCGGCCCAGGACGCCATTTTGTACGTGCAGTCGTCGGTGATGCCGGCGATGTGGGGGCTGACGATGACGTTGTCGAATCCCAGCAACGGGTGGTCCAGGGGCGGCGGTTCCTCGGCGAAGACATCGAGCCCGGCGCCGGCGATGCCGCCATCCGACAACACCGCCGCCAATGCCTCTTCGTCGTGGATGCCGCCGCGGGCCGTGGTGATGAAATAGGCCGTCGGTTTCATTAATTCGAATTCCCGCTTGCCGACCATGCCCTTGGTTTCTTCGCTCAGCGGGCAGTTGATGGAAACGAAATCGGCCTCGGCGAATACGTCATCGAAGGAAACCTGTTCGGCGCCCCGTTCGCCGAAATCCTCGGGCGCGATATAGGGGTCGCAAGCGATGACCCGCATCGCGAACATCCGCCCCGCCAGGGCCGAAACCCGGCGCCCGACGTTGCCCAGCCCGATGATGCCGAGCGTGCGGCCGGTCAATTCCTTGCCCTTGTACGTCCACCGGTCCCAATCGTCCCTGTCCAGCCGCAAGCGCCGGTCCGATTGCACGATCTGTTTTGAAAGCGCCAGCATCATGCCGAGAACGTGCTGGGCCACCGATTCCGAATTGGCGCCGGCCTGATTGACGACCAGGATTCCGGCCTCGGTACAGGCCTCCACATCGATCATGTCGTATCCGGCGCCGGTGACCGAAAAGGCCAACAGGTTCGGGCAACGCTCGATCAACGGCCGTTCAGGGATAAAGGGAGGCTGAATTTCGTTGCTCGCCAGCAACTGATAGCCGTGGGCTTCGGCCAGCGCCACCCAGTTGCCTTCCTCGGGGTCGCCGAAGCTGAGCTTGTGAAGATCGATGGCGTCCCTGCCCGAGAGCATCTCTTCGGCCACCGGGTCCATCCATTTCTCGAAATAGACCAGATTTTTTTCGTTTGCCGTCATTTTTGACCGTTCAGCATTTGCCACCGCTTATCCCTATAGAGGTTGTAGCCGCGCCAATGCGAACGGACAATAGTTGTTAAGCCCGGCTTTTCCCTTTGTCCCACTTTGCCCTATATAAGGATATCAAGGGGGCG
>JADFNT010000221.1 GCA_022563215.1 Pseudomonadota bacterium | reverse complement strand
GTCGTCGCGGCGGTGGCGGCGGCGGCGATCCTGACCCTGACCCGTCAGCGCCTGCCCGAGCGCCGTCACTGGCGGCCACTGGTCATCGTCGCCTTCGGCGTCGTCCTCGGCTTTCCCCTGTTCATGACCATCGCCATGCAGACCGTGGCGGCGGCCCACGGCGGCATCGTCCTCGGCGTGCTGCCGCTGGCGACCACGGCGGCCGGCGCGGTGTTTTGCGGCGAGAGGCCGAGCCCCGGTTTCTGGGCGGTGGCGGTGCTGGGCAGCGCCCTGGTCGTCGGCTTCGCCATCATCGAAGGGGCGGGGGCCTTGCAGGCGGCGGACCTGTGGCTTCTGGCGGCCGCCGCCAGCGGCGGTGTCGGCTATGCGGTGGGCGGCGAGCTGTCGCGGTCCTTGGGCGGCTGGCAGGTGATCTGCTGGGCCCTGGTGGCGTCGCTGCCGTTTATCGTGCCGCCGGTGCTGTGGGTCCTGCCGGGCGTCGACTGGGGCGCCCCGGCAACCGTGTGGGCTGGCTTCGTCTACGTGGCGCTGTTCTCGCAGCTCATCGGCTTCTTCGCCTGGAACCGGGGCCTGGCCCTGGGCGGCGTCGCCAGGGTCGGCCAAGTGCAGCTCCTGCAATTGTTCATGACCCTGGCCTTCTCGGCGGTTCTGCTGGGCGAGACCATCGGCCCGGTGATGGTCCTGTTCGCCGTCGCCGTCGTCGGCACCGTCGCGCTCGGCCGGCGCATGCCGGTGACGCGGCGGGCGCTCAAGGAAGATTCCGAAATCTGATTGGGGAGTTTTAGCCGAAAACGTCGACGAGGGTGCCGCGGGGCCGTTCCGGGTCGAAGTTGGCCTCGTCGATGCGGTCCTGGGACAATTGCAGGTCGACTTCCTGGCGCACCAGGGAATCGATCTCCTCGATGCGGCGCTCGGTGTTGCGGAGCGCCCTTTCGCGCTCCTGAAGGGCGAAGGTAAGCACCTCGGTCTGGTCGGCGGCCGGGGCCGGCTCGAAATCGTCGATTGCGGCGACGCCCGGCGACTCGAAGGGGGTCGGCGGCGGCAACCGGTCTTCGAGCGGCGGTAGTCCGACGGCCGGCGGCCGGTCCGGTTCGGCCAATTGGCGCTGGATTTCAAGCTCCTCGGGGGTGATTAGGCCGCCGATGGGCTCACTCGGCGTCAGCGGCGGCAAGGCGCGCTCGACGTCGAGCCCCCGGGCGCGGAGAAGCTCGTCCTCGATATCGCCCCGGCGGTTCTGGAACTGGCGGTCGTTGGCCTGGATGTCCAGGGACCGCTCCTGGGCGAGGAAAAGCCGCCGATTGGCGTCTTCCCGGCTCAGGTCGTCGCGGCGTGTCTCGAGCCGCCGCCGGTCGTTCGACAACTGGTCCTCGATGATGCGGGTCCGTTTGTCGAGGTCGTCCTGGCGCTCCTGCTGCAGGCGCTCGGTGTTCCGCAACTCCTGTTGGCGCAGGTTGCGGGTGTCGTTCCTCAGGGCCGTGGCGCGGGCGACGGTGACAGCCGAAATTTCAGCCATGAATATCTCTCAAAGCGGCATTGAACCGTGACTTTTAGAATACCCCGAAAAACCGCATTTCCGCAACCCGGATCGGGGCCCGGAATCGGCGGAAAACGGCGCCAGATAAGGATTTTCAGCCTATTTTATTAACTTATTTCGGCCCCGGAGATAAAGAAAAGAGCCGCCAGAGCGGCTCCACCCCTCAGGAACTCCCTGGGAAACGGGGGTCCCCGATAAGGCGCTTATCGCGCCTTTTTCTTGTTTTCTTGTAGTTTCACTGTCCGGCGTTCCGCCGTCCGCGCCTCTTGTTGTTTCCCTGTCCGGCGTTCCGCCGTCCGCGCCTCTTGATTGTTTCCCTGTCCGGCGCTCCGCCGTCCGCGCCTCTTTATTGTTTCCCTGTCCGGCGTTCCGCCGATGTTTTTGTTTTCTGGGAACACCCGCGGCCTCGCGGCCTCCCCCGGGGCTTCTTGTTCCTAAGAAGCGTATTCGACGCCCTTGTCGTCGAGAAGCTCCTTCAGCTCACCGTTCTCGTACATCTCGCGGACGATATCGCAGCCGCCGACGAATTCGCCCTTGACGTAAAGCTGCGGGATCGTCGGCCACGACGAGAATTCCTTGATTCCCTGGCGCAGTTCCTCGTCGGCGAGCACGTCGATGCCCTTGAACTTGACTTCCATCTGGGTCAGGACCTGGGTCACGGCGGCGGAAAAACCGCACTGCGGCATCATCGGGTTGCCCTTCATGAACAGGACGACGGAGTTTTCGTCGATTTCGCTTTTGATGCGGTCGATAACCGGGTTGTCGCTCATGTTTTGGTTCACTCCTTAGTTTGTTGCGGCTCAGGCGCCGTCAGGGGCGCTGGTCTGCAGCGCCAGCGCGTGCAGTTCGTTGCCCATCCGGCCCTGCAGCGCCTGATAAACCAGTTGATGCTGCTGGACGCGGGTCTTGCCCGCGAAGGCCGAGGAAACCACCGTCGCCGCGTAATGGTCGCCGTCGCCGCGCAGGTCCTCGATGGTGACCTCCGCGTCGGGCAGGCTTTCCTTGATCAGGCGTTCGATATCGGCTGCTTCCATTGCCATGCGGCAATTCCTTCTAAAACAAAACTCTGATTATCTGGGATATGGCCTCAATAACCCCACCCGTCAACCCTTTGCGGTTTGGGGATTTGCGGGTTCCCGATGACAGGGCGGGGAAGGCCGTTAGTTCCCTAACGGTCGGTTATTTTTCTTCTTCGCTTGCGTCCTTCTCCTTCGCCAGCGTCCTCAGCAGCATCCACGGAAAGACAACGGCGACGAGGAAACCGGCGACTAGGCCGAGGATGATGTAAAAGACGCTCATATGAGGTTCAAGAGGCGAGGTTTAAGAGAAGCCCCCCCATTCCCGACAGGAAGACAACCAGGGCGATGGCTAAGGCCACGTAACCGACGTATTTGAGTTCAAAGTCGTCGCCGTGTTCTTGGTCAGACATTATTCAGTCCCGTTCTTTGTTGTTTGCTTGCGACCGTCATTATAAACCAACCGCGCCCAAATCAAAAACACCCCCTGCGGGCGCTGGCGTCAATCCACCTTTGCGGCGACGGCCTCGATCTCGATCTTCAGTTCCGGGCGGGCCAGCCCGTTGACGACAAGCAGCGTCGCGCCAGGCTTGTGATCGCCCATGACCCGGTCGCGCACTTCGGCGAAGGGGTCTATGTCGGCCCGGTCGGTCATATAAACGTCGAAGCGGACGATGTCATTCAGGGTCATGTCGGCGGCCTTGAGGACCGCCTTCAGCCTTTCGAAGATAACCTCCACCTGTTCCGCCGTCGCTTCGGGGGTAGAGCCGTCGGGTTTGGTGCCGACCTGGCCGTTGGTGAACAGCAGGCGGGCCCCCGCCGGCACCTCGACCCCATGGGCGACGTTGCTTCGATGATGATGAAGTTCGTCAAGGACATGGACTTTCAGCATTTCAGGGCTCCTTCATTGGCGGCCGCTCACCGCCCGGCCATGTAATCCGGCAGCCAGCTTTCGTGGATTTGGCGCAGCTCGTCGAGCGCCGTTTCCTTATCCCCGCCGATCAGCGACAGCCCGTCGGCGCCGGTGATGCCGATCCGCATGGCCGGAACCCCGGCCTTTTTCGCCGCCGCCAACAATCCTTCGGCATCGGTCGTGGTGACGATGTAGCGCCCCTGGTCCTCGCCGAACAGCCAGGCATGGGCCGGAACTTCTCCATCCGGCACTTGTATCGTC
>JADFNT010000220.1 GCA_022563215.1 Pseudomonadota bacterium | reverse complement strand
CAAGTCCACGGCCGAGCTTTACCTGGGCCTAGAGGACGAAACCGGCCAGGCCACGGGCTACAAGCAGAACGGCTCGCTTTCCATCGCCACCACCGAGGGCCGCCTGGAAGACCTGAAGCGCCGCGCCGACATGGCCAAGGTGTTCGGGCTTCGGGTCGACGTCATCGGGCCTAAGGAATGCAAGGAGCTTTATCCGCTGATCGCCGTCGATGACGTGCTCGGCGGCATCTTCGTTCCCACCGACGGCCAGGCCAATCCCACCGACGTGACCATGGCGCTGGCGAAAGGCGCGCGCGCCGGCGGCGTCGGTATTTTCGAGGACACCAAGGTCCTGAGGATTACCCATTCCGGGGGCCGCGTCACCGGCGTCGAAACCGAGGCCGGCGCCATCGCCGCGCCCACTGTCGTCGCCGCCACCGGCATGTGGACGCGGGAACTGGCGGCCGCCGCCGGCGTCAACGTGCCGCTGCACGCGTGCGAGCATTTCTACATCCTGACCGAACCCTTCGACGGCGTGACCCCCGATTTGCCGGTGTTCCGGGATTACGACGCCTGCGCCTATTACAAGGAAGACGCCGGCAAGATGCTGCTCGGGGCGTTCGAGCCCGAAGCCAAGCCCTGGGGCATGGACGGCATCCCCGAGGATTTCTGTTTCGACCAGTTGGCCGACGACTTCGATCATTTCGAGCCGATCCTTGAAGCCGCGCTCAGGCGCATGCCGGCGCTGGAAAGCGTCGGCATCCAGACGTTTTTTTGCGGGCCGGAAAGCTTCACCCCCGACAACCGCTATTACCTGGGCCCGGCGCCGGGGCTGGAGGGGCTGTTCGTCGCCGCCGGGCTCAACTCCATCGGCATCCAGTCGGCCGGCGGCATCGGCAAGGTCTTGGCCGAATGGATGCGGGACGGGTATCCGTCCATGGACCTGTGGACGGTCGATATCCGCCGCGCCCTGCCGTTCCAGGGCGATCCGGAATACCTCCGTGAGCGCGTCACCGAGACCCTGGGGCGGCTCTATGCCGTGCACTGGCCGTTTCACCAGTACCGGACCGCCCGGGACATCCGCAAATCGCCGTTTTACGATCGCCTGGCGGCCCAAGGCGCGTGTTTCGGCGAGGCCCAGGGGTGGGAGCGCCCCAACTGGTACGCGCCCGACGGCGTGAAACCGGAAACCATCTACAGCTTCAGCCGTCAGAACTGGTTCGATTATTCGGCCGCCGAACACCGGGCGGTAAGAGAGAACGTCGGCCTGTTCGATCAGACCTCGTTCGCCAAGTTCCGGCTCCAGGGCCCCGGCGCCGAGGAAGTGCTCAACCGAGTCTCGGCCAATGACGTCGCCGTCGAGCCCGGCCGCATCGTCTATACCCAATGGCTGAACGAAAGGGGCGGCATCGAGGCCGACCTCACCGTCACCCGCGAGGCCGAGGACCGCTACCTGATCGTCACCGGGGCGGCGTCCCAGGTCCGCGACTTCCACTGGCTAAGCCGCCACATCCCGGAAGGCACGGACGCCCAACTCACCGACGTTACCGAAACCCTGGCCGTCCTCGGCGTCATGGGGCCCCGGGCCCGCGACCTGTTGCAGGGATTGACGGACGGCGACCTGTCCAACGGCGCCTTCCCGTTCGGCGCCTCCCGGGAAATCGAGATCGGCGGCGCCAAGGTCCGCGCTTCGCGGATTTCCTACGTCGGCGAGCTGGGCTGGGAGCTGTATATCCCCACCGGGGCGGCCCCGAGTGTTCCCCTGGGCGTCTTCGACGCCATCGTCCAGGCCGGAGAGGCCCACGGCCTGGTTCCGGCCGGCATGCACGCCATGCAGTCGCTGCGGATCGAGAAGGCGTACCGGGCCTGGGGCCATGACGTCGGCGATCAGGATACGGCCCTGGAGGCGGGCCTCGGTTTTACCGTCGCCTGGGACAAGCCGGGCGGTTTCATCGGCCGGGACGCGTTGTCGCGCCAACGCGAAGAAGGCCTCTCCCGCCGCCTGGTCCAGTTCATCCTCGATGACCCGGAACCGCTGCTTTACGGCCGCGAGCCGATCTTGCGGGACGGCAAAATCGCCGGCTATGTCACCTCGGCCATGTACGGCCACACGCTCGGTGGGGCCGTCGGGCTCGGCTATGTCGAGCACGAAGGCGGGGTCGACGCCGATTTCATTGCCGCCGGGTCGTTTGAAATCGAAGTCGCCGGCGTCCGGTGCCCCGCCAAGGCGTCCCAGTCGCCTCTTTACGACCCCAAAAGCGAGCGCATCCGGGCCTGAACACCTGAATTTTTCTCAAGCAAACCGTTTCAGGTCTGAAGTGATTTTCCTTTTCCCCAATTTCGATAGCCGATAGAGTTTGGGCTGCAACACGAAGTCCTCTTGGAAGTAAGGGATTTTCCAGCCTTTCTTAACCGGACTTTAACCGCGCTTGGAGCAAAAGAAGAAACGTCGGACCGTCCCCCCGGGTCAGGACATAGAGGTCACGACAACATACTATTGCACCCAACACGGAAGGGCCGGTATTACTGTCTCATGAAGACTTCGGTTCACTCCCCGTAAGGAAAGAAAGCCCGCTTTATCCATGGCCAAGCAAAAAGCACCCCCCGGCGCTACGCTGTTGAAGCGCCTGCACGATATGGAAGGAAAACCCCCCCGGGGGCTGTCGCTGGTCATGATTTCGCTCAGCGCCCTTCCCACCGACGACGACGATGATGATTTCTGGGGCGATCTGGACGATTTCCTCATCGAATACAAAAACCGTTACGACGCCGACCTCTACGAGCTGTCGTTAGCCGACAGGGCCATCCTGATCAGGTTGTCCGAACAAAGCGAGGTCGGGATGATCTCGGACCTCAAGGTTTCGGTGCTGCGCCTAATCCAGCAGTACTTTCCGGAAAATTTCGGCATGGTCGATCAGACCCGTCTGCTCAGGGTCATCGATCTCGGGTTCAAGCTCCCCAACGCCATCAAGTTCCTCGAACATTACGAAAGCCAGCCCGGCAAAACCGGGGAAAAGGGCGCGGGACTCCGTGCACTGCAGGAAGACGACATCAAAATGGTCCTCGAGGTCCACCGCAAGGTCGGGGCGCAGAAGTTCAAGCAGATCTTCGTCCAAAACCAAAGGATGGCCGACATCAAGCCCGGCAAGAAACCCGAGGAATTGATGAAGGAATACTTCATCTCCATGGAGGCGCTGAAGAAGCACGTTTTCCCCAACGTCGAACTGCGCGGCGCGGGCAACCTTTTCAACCAGTTGACCATCACCTTGGACCGGGTCCTGATCAAGGCCTTCAACGACATCAATCCCCAGCGCCAGTCGTGCTCCATCAACATGAATGTGGAAAGCATCTTCACCCGCACGTTTGAAGAATTTCTCGGCGATCCCGGCGGTACGCCGCTGGCCAACATCGTTTTCGAATTCCGCCAGGACAACATCCTGCAGCAGTTCGACCAGTTCGAGATCGCCGCCGACCTGATCACGTCCCGGGGCGGCATCGTCGCCATCGACGCCATTTTCCCCGAGACCGTGGGGCTGGTGAACCTGCACCGGCTGCACGCCACCTTCGCCAAGATTTTCTGGCGCCCGGGAGCCGAAGAAACGCTGCCGGCGCAAAAGGATGAAATCAAGGAAATGCAGGACCAGGGCCTGATCTTCATCATCGCCCGGCTCGACGATGAAACCGGCATCCAGGTCGGCCACGACCTCGGCATCACCGTTTTCCAGGGCTTCTACGTCGACGATCTCTTGGACGGCAAGACCGCCAAAAC
>JADFNT010000219.1 GCA_022563215.1 Pseudomonadota bacterium | reverse complement strand
AAAAGATTCAAAACGGCGAAACCGGCTTCGACCGCTGCATCGCCACGCCCGACATGATGGCGGTGGTGGGAAAATTGGGCAAGATCCTGGGTCCCAAGGGGTTGATGCCCAATCCCAAACTCGGCACCGTGACTCAGGACGTCGCCAACGCCATCAAGGCGGCGAAGGCGGGACAAATCGAATATCGCGTCGAAAAAGAAGGCATCGTCCATGCCGGCGTCGGCAAGGCCAGCTTTTCGGCCGATCAATTGGTGGAAAACGTTGCCGCGTTCGTCGACGCCATCGTCAAGGCGAAACCGAGCGGCGTCAAAGGCAAGTATTTAAAGCGCGTCAGCTTGACCTCGACCATGGGGCCGGGGATCAGGCTTGATGTCGCCAGTCTTTCCGGCTGACGTCACCGGAGGGTTGGATCCCGGCATCGCCGGGAGGAGGTTTTGAGAATCGCCGCCGAGGCCGCCTTGGTCGGCCAAGGCGGAAGGTGGAAGCGAACAGTCGACCGCTTCCAACCTGTCCGAGACAGCAGGTGCCGGCGTCCTTGACGGCGTCGGTTTAATGGGTTCTTCCCGCCTGCCGAGACGGTGTGAAGTCCGCCTTCAGGCGCCTTGTCATCGGCGTTTGCGAGCGGCTTGAACTGTTGCACTGGACAGGCGAGCCGATCTTCGAGGGTTGGCCCGTTTGGGCCCCCCGGGGATCAAAGTGCAACGGCGGCGCGGCCCGGGTTTCTTAATCGGGCGGCCGCCACGAACTGGAGACGATAGAGTGAACCGAGCAGAAAAAGAATCCATGGTCGCTTCGCTGCATCAAACGTTCGAGGATGCGTCCATCGTCGTCGTCACCCATTATTCCGGGTTGACGGTGGCCGAAATGGGCAAACTCCGCGATCAGATGCGCGAGGCGGGCGCGGTCTTCAAAGTGACGAAAAATCGGCTCACGCGTCGCGCTCTCGAAGGGACGAAATACCAGCCTCTGGAAGAAATGTTCACCGGACCGACGGCCATTGCCTATTCGGAAGATCCGGTGGCGGCGGCCAAGGCGGCTGTTAATTTCTCCAAAACCAACAACAAGCTCATTGTCCTGGGCGGCGCCCTCGGCGATGAGCAACTGGACGTCAACGCCGTCAAATCCCTGGCGAGCCTGCCGTCGTTGGAAGAATTGAGAGCGAAAATCGTTGCCATGATCAGCACCCCGGCGACCCGTATCGCCGTTGTGTTGCAGGCACCCGCCGAGCAGGTCGCCCGGGTTCTCGGTGCCCGTGGTGCTTCGGAAGAAGCCGCGTGAACGCCGAAGTCCCAGTATCAAAGAGTTCAAGCCCAAGGAGTAAAAAGTAATGGCTAATCTAGAAAAAATCGCAGACGACCTTTCGAGCCTGACCGTCATGGAGGCCGCCGATCTTTCCAAGTTGCTTGAGGAAAAGTGGGGCGTTTCCGCCGCCGCGCCGGTGGCCGTTGTTGCCGCCGTGCCCGCCGATGCCGACGGCGCCGCAGCCGAGGAAAAGAACGAATTCGACGTCATCCTGGCTTCCATCGGTGACAAGAAGATCAACGTCATCAAGGAAGTGCGCGCGTTGACCCAGCTCGGCCTGAAAGAGGCCAAGGACTTGGTCGAATCGGCGCCGGCGCAGATCAAGGAAGGCGTCCCCAAGGAAGAGGCCGAGGAAATTAAAAAGAAGCTGGAAGATGCCGGCGCCACGGTCGAATTGAAATAGCGTTGCCCCGCCGGACCATCGGTCCGGGGTTGCGCGAGGATTTTACATAGGAGTTGGCGGTTGTCCGGGTTTCCGTGAACCGCCGCCGGCTCCGGTTGGAATACGTATTCACCTGAATTGGCCCTGCCGCGGGCCGGTAAAGTGGATGCGCTTGCCCCACCGGGCTGCCGCTGCCGGGTTCTTTAGATCCCCTTTTCAAGCGGCGCCTGGACACCTGATACGGGGTCTTTCCCATCCGGCAGCGGTGGCCGGACGCCGGGGAGACCGGATAAACAATGAAGCGTGAGGAACGATAATGGAAAAATCCTTCACGGGCCGCAAGCGTGTGCGCAAATGTTTCGGCCGTTTGACATCTGCCGTCGAAATGCCCAATTTGATCGAAGTCCAGAAGACGTCATACGAGCAATTCCTGCAACGGGAAACGGACTCCAACAACCGCACCGACAGCGGCCTGCAAGAGGTTTTCAAGTCGGTTTTCCCGATCAAGGACTTCTCTGAACGGGGCACCCTGGAATTCGTCAAATACGAGTTCGAACTGCCGAAATACGACGTCGAGGAATGCCAGCAGCGGGGCATGACTTACGCGGCGCCGCTGAAGGTGACCTTGCGTCTCGTCGTTTGGGACATCGACGAGGAAACCCAATCCCGCTCCATCCGCGACGTCAAGGAACAGGACGTTTTCATGGGTGATATGCCGCTGATGACCGGCAACGGCACCTTCGTCATCAACGGTACGGAGCGGGTCATCGTTTCCCAGATGCACCGTTCGCCGGGGGTGTTTTTCGACCACGACAAGGGCAAGACCCATTCGTCGGGCAAATTCCTGTTCACGGCGCGTATCATTCCCTACCGCGGTTCGTGGCTCGACTTCGAATTCGACGCCAAGGATTTGGTGTTCGTGCGCATCGACCGCCGCCGCAAGCTGCCGGTGACGACGCTCCTGATGGCTTTGGATAACGAGGAAACGAAAAAGCTCCGGCCCCGGCGCGCCAGCGCGGGTAAAACCGTGGCCTCGAATGAAGCCACCGGCATGACACCCGAGGATATCCTCGATTACTTCTATAAAAAAATCATCTTCAGACGGGTGAAAAAGAAGGGATGGAAAACCGGATTTGTCGGCGACCGCCTCAGGGGCGTGAAGCTGGTCATTGACCTGATCAACGCCAAAACCAACCGCGTCGCCGCCAAGGCCGGCACCAAGATGACGCCGCGGGTGATCCGCGACCTGGAACAAAAAGGGCTGAAGGAACAACTGGTGACGACGGAAGATCTGATCGGCAGCTACATAGCCATCGACCTGATAAACCCGAAAACCGGCGAAATCTACGTCGAGGCCGGTGGCGAGATCACCGAAGAAACGATGGAAGTCCTGGATAACGCGAAAATCAACGAAATCGTCACTCTCGCCATCGACCACGTCAATGTCGGCCCGTATATCCGTAATACCCTGGCGGTCGATAAAAATACCACCCGCGAGGAAGCGTTGATTGATATTTACCGGGTCATGCGTCCGGGCGAACCGCCGACCCTGGAAACCGCCGAGGCACTCTTCGGCAGCCTGTTCTTCGATTCTGATCGCTACGACCTTTCGGCTGTCGGCCGGGTCAAGATGAACTCGCGCCTCGGTTTCGAAACCGAAGATTCGGTGCGGGTTCTCCGCAAGGTAGACATCCTCGAAGTGGTCCGGACCATGGTCGAACTCAAGGACGGCCGAGGCGAAATCGACGATATCGACCATCTTGGCAACCGCCGCGTCCGCTCCGTCGGCGAACTGATGGAAAACCAGTACCGGATCGGCCTGTTGCGCATGGAACGCGCGATCCGCGAACGCATGAGCTCGGTCGATATTGACACCGTGATGCCGCACGATCTGATCAACGCCAAGCCCGCGGCGGCGGCGGTTCGCGAATTCTTCGGCTCTTCGCAACTCAGCCAGTTTATGGATCAAACCAATCCGCTGTCGGAAATCACCCACAAGCGGCGTCTTTCGGCCCTGGGGCCGGGGGGGCTGACCCGCGAACGCGCAGGATTCGAGGTCCGCGACGTGCATCC
>JADFNT010000218.1 GCA_022563215.1 Pseudomonadota bacterium | reverse complement strand
CAGGCGTGCCACCATCTGTTCCGAGCCAAGGGGGAGGAAGACATCACGATGAAAGTCCACCAGATCGTTGAACACGACCTTCAGCATAAGCTTTTCGTGGGTTGCGACTACACTAGTAGCAAGAGTGTCGGGCATATATTCCATTCGTTTCACCCAACCCGAAGCATTCAGCCAAGAAAATTGGCCGTCTCCCCATATGCCAGTTCTTGATATGCAGCCGTGACTATGGTTGGCCTTGCCCACGTGGGGATAGTAGATGTCCCGGATGTTGTAGTGCTGGTCAAAGGAGACCAGCAGGTTGCCATTGCTTACCGGCAGGTCAAAACCCATTGCGTCCCCCTCTTGCGTTTCTAGACTGGGAATCACCGCTTGTGGCCGGGTCCTGAGCGGCCAGGATACGGCGGTAGACCTTGACCGTACGCTGGGCTACGTGAGACCAGGTGTACTGGAGAGCCGTGGCCCTGGCTTCCGTTCCCAGGCGTCTCCTTAACTCAACATCGCCCAACAGCAATGCGAAAGCGAGAAGCTTATCAGTTGGGTGCAGCTTCTTCTCGTCGTCACCTTCGGAATCCTGTACGCCCTTGCCCCTTCCAGCGCGCCCGAGGCTGGGGTCCAGCCGGTGCCTTGGGTTTTGTCAGCCTATTTCATTTTTACCATGGTCCGCCTGATCGGCTCCCACAGGGGCCAATTGCCGAACTGGCTGTTGATGGCTTCGGTGGTGATGGACATGGTGCTGTTGATGGTCCTGATCTGGAGCTTTCACATCCAGTACATGCAGCCGCCGTCGTTCTACCTGAAGGCGCCGACGATGATTTATGTTTTCATCTTTATCGCCCTTCGCGCGCTCAGGTTCGAACCCCGGTTCATCGTCCTTTCAGGCGTGGCGGCGGGTGTGGGGTGGCTGATCCTGGTGCTTTACGTCATCTGGTCGGCGCCCGGAGACCCGATGATCACCCGTAACTATGTCACCTACCTGACGTCCAACGCCATCCTCATCGGCGCCGAAGTCGATAAAATCCTGTCAATTGCGTTCGTCACCATCGTTTTGGCGGTGGCCATCGTCCGGGCGCAGCGGGTACTCAACCGCGCCGTCCTGGAAACCACGGCGGCGAAGGACCTTTCGCGGTTCGTATCTGCGGAGGTCGCCGACCGCATTACGTCCGCCGACCGGGCCATTCAGCCCGGCGATGGGGAATCCAAGGTGGCGACGGTGATGTTCACCGACATCGAGGGATTCTCGACCATTTCTGAAAAGCTGAGTCCGCAGGAGCTGGCGCAGATGCTGAACGAATATTTCGGCGTGACATCGGCGGTGACCGACCGATACGGCGGCGTCATTACGCAGTTCGAGGGGGACGCGATGTTGATCACCTACAACGCGGTCACCGCGGACGAGGATCACGCTCTCAATGCCGTCAGAACGGCGATCGGAATTCAAGAAGCGGTCAACGGCCGCACCTTTGGCAAAGGGGCGACGTTGAAGACTCGCTGCGGTATCAACACAGGCGAAATCATGGTCGGCGCCATTGGCGCCAAGGACCGGTTAGTTTTCACCGTCCAC
Source organism: Pseudomonadota bacterium (assembly GCA_022563215.1). GTDB lineage: Bacteria > Pseudomonadota > Alphaproteobacteria > Rhodospirillales > Casp-alpha2 > Casp-alpha2. Next base: position 2,207 of record JADFNT010000218.1, on the reverse strand, counting down.
GGCGACAGCGTCAACATCGCCGCCCGGCTGGAACAACTGAACAAGGAATATGGTATCTACATCCTTGCCGGTGAAAACACGGTGGCAGCGTGCGGAGATGAATTCACCTTCGAACAAATGGGCGAGGTCATCGTCCGCGGACGCCAGGCAAAAACCAAGATCTATACGGTGAAAAGCTGATTGGCACCCATCGGGCGGAGGGTTCAACCCCGAAGCACGCCCCCCGTCGCCTTGGTGACGTTGGCTACCACCTTTTCGGCGATGGCGTCGATTTCGGCGTCGGTCAGGGTCTTTTCGACCGGCTGCAGGACGACGTTGACGGCAAGGGACTTCTTGCCTTCCCCCAAATCCCCGCCTTCGAAGACGTCGAACAGGGAAACCTGGGCGATCAGTTTCTTGTCGGCTTTTTCTGCCGCCTTAATGACCTGGGCCGCGGTTACGCCGCTATCGACGACAAAGGCGAAATCCCGCTCAACGGCATGGAACTGGGGCAGTTCCAGGTGTGGCCGGGCCTTGCTTATCTTTTCCTTCAACTTCGGCAGGTTGTCGAAAATGATTTCGAACCCGGCCATGGGGCTGTCTGAGTCCATTTCCTTCAACACGCGGGGATGGATCTCGCCGAAATGCGCCAGCACCGTTTTCGGACCCAGCCGAACGACGCCGCTGTGCCCCGGGTGGTACCAGTCCGGTGCTTCCGCGACGATTTCGGCTTTCTCCACCGCCACGCCAAGACCGCCCAGCACTGCCAGAACGTCCCCCTTGGCGTCGAAAACGTCTACCGGGCGGGGCTTCTCGGCCCAGTTCCTTGCTCCCGACGATCCCGAGCGGATGCCCGCCGCCGCCATCGCCTGTTCGTCCGGCTTGACGCCGGAAAAGATAGGCCCGATCTCGAACAACCGGGCGTCGGCCGTTCCCCGGGCGGCGTTGCGGGCGGCGGCGGCGATCAGGTTGGGCAACAGGGACGGGCGCATGACGTCAAGGTCGGCGCTGATGGGATTGATCAGTTTCAGGCTCTCTCCCCCGCCACCGAACAGCGCCGCCTCCGCCCCGCCAAGGAAGGAATAGGTCACCGCCTCCACCAGCCCGCGCCCGGCCAGCAGACGCCGGGCCATGGCGCGGCGGCGCTGGTCGGGGCTGAGCGCCGGATGCGGCAGGCCCCCGTTGGCGTCCATGGGAACGGCGGGGATGTTGTCGTAACCGAAGATGCGGACGACCTCTTCCACCAGACAGGCCTCGCCGACGATATCGGAGCGCCAGGACGGCACCGAAACGTTTAAACCGTTCTTGCTTCCCTTGGTCCCGAATCCGAGGCCGGACAGGATATCGGTGATCTTTTTCTTCGCCATCTTGACGCCGCCGAAATTTTCGATCCGCTCAGGCCTGAAGGTAATCGACTGCTGCCATTTGGGCTCGCCACCGGCGATCACCAGCTCAGAAGGCTCACCGCCGCAAATGTCGATCACTAAGCGGGTGGCGATTTCCATGCCGTCGACCAAAAACGCCGGATCGACGCCGCGTTCGAACCGGTAGCGGGCATCGGACAGGATATTCAGCTTGCGCCCCGTCATTGCCGTGCGCACGGGGTCGAAAAAGGCGGATTCGACGAAAACGTCGACAGTGCCTTCGGTGCAGCCCGTTTCCTCGCCGCCGATGACGCCGCCGAGCGCCTCGGCCTTTTTTTCGTCGGCGATCACGGTCATGCCGCCGTCCAGCTCATACTCCTTGCCGTCCAGCGCCGTGATCTTTTCACCTTTTTTCGACAGCCTGATATGAAGGTCGCCCTCGACCTTGGCGGCGTCGAAGACATGCAGCGGCCGCCCTAAGTCCATGGTCATCAGGTTGGTGATATCGACCAGCGCCGAAATGGGGCGCAGTCCGATGGCGGTCAGTTTGTCCTTCAGCCATTTGGGACTTTCCCCGTTCTTGACACCGCGGATAAAACGCCCGACGAAATAGGGACAGGCGTCCTCGGTCCCCTTGTCAAAGTCCAGGTGAACCTTGATCGGGCTTTCAAACGTGCCCGGAACCGGATCACGGTCTAGGGGTTTAAGCGTGCCGATGCCGGCGGCGGCCAGGTCGCGGGCGATACCGCGCACACCCAGGCAATCCCCCCGGTTGGGGGTAATTTCGATCTCGATGACCGGATCGGCAAGGCCCAAGGCGGCGGCGGCGGACGAGCCTAAGGCGGTGTCGTCCGGCAATTCGAT
>JADFNT010000217.1 GCA_022563215.1 Pseudomonadota bacterium | reverse complement strand
CATGGTGGCGCCGGGCCCGTGGCCGGCCATCGGCTCGCTGGCGGCCCTGGTCACGGCCATCGGGGCCGTCTGGGCCATGCAGGGGGGGCCGGTCTGGCTATTCGTCCAGGGCGTCCTGATCCTGCTCTGGGTGGTCTACCGGTGGTGGCGCGACGTCGTCATCGAGGCGCGCGGCGGCGTCGATCACACGGACACGGTCCGCCACGGGCTGCGCATGGGCATGGTGCTGTTCATCACCTCCGAGGTGATGTTCTTTTTCGTCTTCTTCTGGGCCTACTTCAATGCCACCGTCCCGTTCCTGTCCGGGGTGGCGCACGACGTATGGCCGCCCGAGGGCGTCGTCCCCCTCGATCCGTGGTCGGTGCCGTTCCTGAATACGGTGATCCTGCTCTCCTCCGGGGCCACGGTGACCTACGCGCATCACATGGTGCGCCTGGGCGACAACAAAAGGGCGGCCCGGTGGATTCTGCTGACGGTGCTGCTGGGCCTGATCTTCACCGGCTTCCAGGCCTATGAGTACTTCCACGCCACCTTCGCGTTCACCGGCGGCATCTATTCGTCGACCTTCTACCTGGCGACCGGGTTTCACGGCTTCCACATCATCATCGGAACCATCTTTCTGATCGTTTGCTGGTTCCGCGCCCGCGCCGGGCACTTCACGCCCGAGGCCCACGTCGGCTTCGAGGCCGCGGCCTGGTACTGGCACTTCGTCGACGTGGTGTGGCTGTTCCTGTTCGCGTCCATCTATTGGTGGGGGTCGCTGAGCTACTTCACCCCGTCCTAAGGGGCCTTTTAAAAATCAGCCGCAGCCCCCGCCCATCTGGATCGGCGGGCATTTGACCGAGCCGAAGGAACAGAAAACGCAGCCCTCGCCTTGGTTGGGCTTCGGCAGCGTCCCGCACTCTTCGCATCAACACCAAAACCGGGGTGAAACAGCAAACCGCCATCACCGCGGAGCCGATCAGCCCGGTTTTCAGAAGCTTCTTGTCGGCCATGTCTTTCATGCCCGCCTCTATCGAAGATGAATTCCTGCCGTTTCGTGCCACCGGTTCCGGGAGTTTACCAACATTCTTCCCCTTTGGCGCTTCTGGCTTTCGCCCGCGCCACGGTCTATCCTGTTCACCTGAAACAATTTTCAGGCGTTTCCGCTCCCCATCTGGCCGACCCGGCCGCGGTTCGAGGCGGCGTCTGAGAAGGCGGAACGAAGCATGAGAAAACGGCAATCCGTCAGCGTGTCCGATGCCTCCTTGCCGGCCGGCGGCGGGGCCGGGCAAGCGGGCCACCCGATCTACGACCACTTGGAACTGCTGGCGGCCATGGGCCAGGATTTCGCCTCGTCCGGCGACATCGAGGCATCGCTGAAGCGCGCCGTCGAACACATCACCGAATACCTCGATGCCGAGGGCGGGGCGCTGTTCCTGCTCGACGACAAGGGCGAGACGCTCCGCTGCCACGCCTGCATCGGACCGACGGAAATCACCGGCCTGACGCTGAAGTGCGACCAGGGCATCGTCGGGCGTTGCGTGCAGAACGAAATCGGCGAAATCGTCCGCGACGTCACCAAGGACGCCGGCTTCCACGCCGGCGTCGACGAACAGACCGGCTTCACCACGCGTTCCATCCTGTGCGCGCCGATGAGCGTCAAGGACCAGCGCATCGGCGCCATCGAGCTCATCAACAAGCGTGGCGGCGACGGTCTGTTCGAGGAATCGGACCTGCATCTTCTGCAGGCGATGAGCGCCTCGGCGGCGCTGGCCATTCACAACGCCCGCCAGGCCGAGGCGCTGGTCGAACAGGAGCGCATCGCGCGGGAACTGGAACTGGCGGCCGAGATTCAGCGATCGCTGCTGCCCGAAGCGGGCGCAGACGATTATCCCGTCGCCGGCGTCAATCACGCAGCGAGGACCGTGTCGGGCGACTTTTACGATTTCTTCCCGCTCGACGACGGGCGCATCTGCTTCACCCTCGGCGACGTTTCCGGAAAGGGCATGAACGCGGCGCTGATGATGGCCAAGACGGCGAGCCTGTACCGGTGCCTGGGAAAAACCGTCCGGCAGCCGGGTAGGCTGATGGCGCGCATCAATGCGGAAATCTGCGAAACCACGACGCGGGGCATGTTCGTGACCATGGTCGGCGGGATCTACGATCCTTCGACCGGCATCGTCCGGTTTGCCAATGCCGGACACGAACCGCCGCTTTTCCACGATGCGGAAGATAACTTCCATGCGTTGCCGGCCGAAGCCCCGCCGTTGGGAATCTCGCCGGCCCTGGTGGATGGCCTTGAATTTCCCGAAACCGAACTGAAGCTTGACGGGGGGACGCTCTACATCTTCACTGACGGGGTCACCGAAGGCTATCTGGAGGATGGCCGGGAGTTGGAAGTCGGAGGGTTGAAGAGATTGATCCGGGAAAACGCCGCCCTCAACGTCAAGGGCAAGCTGAATGCCGTCATCGATTGCGTCGATCGCGGCGATGCGGCGCTTCGCGATGATCTGACCCTGCTCGCCATCGACGACGCGGTGCCCCTGGACCTGCGCACGTCGGGGGGTTCCGTCGCCGTGGAGAAGACACCGCAAGACACCCTCAAGGCGGCCGAGGAAGAGGAAATCCTGCTCAGCCTGACCGTTCCCTCGCAAGCCGACCGGCTGAAGCTGATCCGCAACGCGGTTTCCGAAACGGCCCGGTTCTGCGGCTGCGACAAGGACGTCTGCCGCGACATCGTTATCGCCGTCGACGAGGCCTGCCAAAACGTCATTCGCCATGCCTACGGCGGCTCGCCGAATGGCGAGATCAGCCTTGAGATCATCCGCCGGAGCGATGCGTTGGTTTTCCTGCTCCGCGATTTCGCCGAATCCATCGACGTTTCCTCGGTCAAGCCCCGGGACCTGGACGACATCAGGCCCGGCGGGCTGGGCACCCATTTCATGCGCGAGGTGATGGACGACGTACAGTTCATGCCGCCCCCCGCCGACGGCGGAAACCTCTTGAGGATGGTGAAAAAACTGTCAAAAGGACCCGAGAATGAAACATGAGATAAGAGACGAAAAAGACGCCATCGTCGTCGCCCTGGAAGGCGACGTCGATCTGCAAAGCTCGCCGGACGCGCGCAAGGTCCTTTTGGATTGCGTCGGCCGAAAGCGTCCGGTCCTGGTTGATCTCAGCGCCGTCGGCTATATCGATTCGTCGGGCGTTGCCTCGTTGGTCGAAAGCCTGCAAACGGCAAAGAAATCCGGCAACACCCTGGTTCTGGTGGCGGTCAGCGAGGGGGCGATGCGGGTGCTGCAACTGGCGCGGCTGGACAAGGTCTTTACCATCTGCGACACCGTCGAAGACGGCCTTAAACAGGTGCGTCAGTAGGCGGTTTCCATGGCCCCGACCGATAACCAGAACGGGCTGGCCCGTTTTTTCGACAAGGTCGGGCGCTATTCCGTCTCCGGCATCGAGGAAATCGGCAACGGCGGCGTGCTGGTGGTCGAAAGCTTTTTCTGGCTGATTTTTGGCTCCCGCCGCAAACAGCCGGTGCGGCTCGGCTCGATTTTCGCGCAGATGATGGAAATCGGCATTCAGGCCATTCCCATCGTCGCGTTGCTGGCCTCGGCCATCGGCGTCATGCTGGCGATCCAGGGCATCCACACGCTCAGAATCTTCGGCGCCGAATCCCGGGTCACCATCGGCATCGCCTTTTCGGTGGTGCGGGAATTTTCGCCGCTGATTACCGGCATTCTGGTCGCCGGGCGGTCCGGCTCGGCGCTCGCCGCCACGATCGGGACGATG
>JADFNT010000216.1 GCA_022563215.1 Pseudomonadota bacterium | reverse complement strand
ATGTAGTTAGAGACCCCCGCCTGTTGGGCGGCGATGACGTTTTCGGTCTTGCTTTCGGCGGTGATAATGATGAAGGGAATGTGCTTCAGCTTTTCATTGCCGCGCACTTCCCTCAAAAGCTCGATCCCCGTCATCGGCTCCATGTTCCAGTCCGAAATGATGAATTCGAAATTTGCAGAAATGAGCTTGCTCAACGCATCATTGCCGTCTGTTGCCGTTTCCACATTTTGGAAACCGAGTTGTTTTAAAAGATTGCTCAAAATCCTCAGCATCGTCTGGTAATCGTCAACGACCAGGATTTTCATGTTTGTATCGACAGCCATTCGAAGTGTCCTACTGTTCCTGTCATTCCTTCGCGCCCGTAAAAGCCGCCATCCCAATCGTGCGGGGGAAGGGCAGGCCCTTTCTGCCGGCGCGTTACGGGAACTAACCTAGCCTTTAAATTTTTCACCAATGTGTCGGTTACATATCCAAATGTATCATGCTTGCACGGACCTGAAACGTGTCAAAACCCTAAAACCACGCCCCAAAGCCGATTTTGGGCGATTCCGGCGCCCGTAGTCCTTGAATAGCGCCCTGGTATCAATGCCGTGGTATCAATAAAGGGGAAGATCGAAGATCGGGAAGGGGGCATGAGCGAATACAAGCGCGTAAACCGGCGGTACGACATCACTTCCGTGGATGCGGTGGTTGCCGGGACCGTATGCCGGGTCAAAAACGTTTCCGCCAACGGTATCCTGATCGCTGGCTGGGACAACCCGCCGCCCCTTGGCACCACCGGTGCCTTTACCCTTCGCACGCCGCTGTTGGACAAGGTCCAGTCCATGGAAATCACCGGCATCGTGGTCCGCATCCAGCCCGACGGCGACGTGGCGCTGAATTTCGAGTCGCCGCGCGGCGATTGGCCGAAACTACTGGTGTTCCTGGACAAAAAGGAGCGGGAAGGGGAGGACGGAGACTAATCCCCTTCACGACCGCAGCACGTCGATGACCTTGCTTTCGTTTAGTTCGTCGAAGCCCTCGTCCAGGAGCCTTTGAAAGGCGTCCCGGGCGGCGTCGCCCATGGTGCCGGTGCCGAGGAACGCGATTGACGCCATCAGTCCGCCAACTCGCACCAAACCGGCGTGTGGTCCGAAGGCTTTTCCTTAGCTCTGGGGGTCTTGTCGACGCCGCAAGCCTTCAGGCGGTCGGCGGCCTGGGGGCTGAGCAGCAGATGGTCGATCCTGAGCCCCTCGTCCTTTTGCCAGGCGCCGCGCTGATAATCCCAGTAGCTATAGAGATGGGGCGCCGTGTTGAAGGCCCTAAACGCGTCGGTGAGGCCCAGATACATGAGCCGGCGAAAACGGCCCCGGCTTTCCGGCCGGCACAGCGCGTCGTCGGCGAACCCGGCCGGGTTATAGACGTCGGCGTCGGTGGGACAGATGTTGTAATCGCCGCCGAGCACGATGGCGTCCTCTGTTTGCAGAAGCGTTCCGGTGTGGGCGATCAGGCGCTCCATCCACTTCAGCTTGTAGCGGAACTTTTCCGAATCCTTGCCGTTTTCGTCGCGGGTCGGGTTGCCGTTGGGAAGGTAGATGGAGGCGACGCGGACACTCCCCTTCTTGCCCGTCACCAGGGCCTCGATATACCGCGCGTGATCGTCCTTGTCGTCGCCGGGAAGCGCCGTCAACTCCACCTCAAGGGGACTTTTCGACAGGATGGCGACGCCGTTATAGGTCTTTTGGCCGGCCACCTCGACGTTATAGCCGAGCTCGCCGATCTCCAGCGCCGGGAAGGTATCGTCCTGGGATTTGGTTTCCTGCAACAGCGCCACGTCGGGCTGGAATCCGTTGAGCCATTCCAGCACTCTCGGCAGCCGCGCCTTGATGGAGTTAACGTTCCAGGTGGCGATCTTCACGGGCTATCCTCGCTTGTTGACAGAAGGCCTTTGTAACACAACCATGGACCCCCGGCAGGGTCTCTCTAGACCTTTGAAATTATATGCCGAGCTTTGAAAAGGGGCGTCGTGGGGATGACTTTTTTTAGGGCCCTGGTTTTTTCACTCTGTTTTGCCGTCCTTAGCCCCGCTTCCGCCTCGGCGGAAGAAGTTCTCAAGATCAAACCCCGATCCGGCGTCTTCCTCAAGATGCTGGTTGACGCGCCGGCGGCGGCCAAGGCGGTCGTCCTCCTGTTTCCCGGCGGCAAGGGCAAGGTCATTGTCAGGAATGACGGCACCTTCAAAGGCACAAAGGGAAACTTCCTCACTCGTTCGCGCAAGAAATTCGCCGCCCATGGCCTGGTAACCGTATTATTCGATGCGCCGTCCGACCGCAGGGATTCACAGGGCCTGAGTTTCGACTACCGGATGACCGAGGAACATGCCGGCGACATAAAGCAGGCGATGGCCAAGCTTAGGGAAAATTTTCCAGGGCTGCCCCTATGGTTGGTGGGAACGAGCCGCGGGTCCACGTCCGTGGCTAACGCCGGGGCCAACATCAATGAAGGCGGCGCCGACGGTATTGTCCTGACGGCTTCCGTCGGCGTCTCGTCCCGGCACGGCGGCAACGTTCTCGATTTCGACCTTGCCGGAATCAAGATTCCGGTTCTGGTCGTCCATCACCTCGAGGACGGCTGCGTGATAACACCGGTAACGGGTGCGCGGGACATCAAGGCCGCGTTGACCGGCTCGAAAGCGGCCGAGTTGATGGAATTCACCGGCGGCAGCAGCGGCAGCGGCAAGGAATGCGGCGCCACGTCCCACCACGGTTTTCTGGAAATCGAGCAAAAGGCCGTCGACGCCATCGCGTCATGGATCAAAAGCCACTGACAAGACGGGCGGCTTAGACCGAGAACGATGATCCGCAGCCGCACGAAGACGTCGCGTTGGGGTTGTTGATCTGAAAAAAGGCGCCGCCCAGGTCTTCGCGGTAATCCACTTCCGAGCCTTGCAAAAGCCCCAGGGACGTTTCGTCGACGACGACTTTCACGTCTCCGTTCTCAAACGTCAGGTCATCGTCGGCGATGGTGTCGTCGAGGCTGAACCCGTACTGAAAACCCGAGCAGCCGCCGCCGGAAATGGCGACCCGCAACATCAGATCGGCGTTGCCTTCCATCTCGCGCAACTCTTTGATGCGCTTGGCACACGAGTCGGTGATGGTGATCTTATGGCTTTCGCCGGGTGCCGTTCCTTCGGGCATGCTTAAAAACCTTTTGCTTCAAAGCCTTCGCCTGTTTCTTATGTAGTATGCCGGTACTGTTTGTCAAACGCCTTTAGCCTTTAAGGAAATCCTTTACCGCCGCCTCGGCGCGTTCCATGTCCTGTTCCATGGGCACGCCGATTCTTTTGGCCTTGCGTTTCGCCCCTTTAATCAGTTTCCGGGCGTCGGCGACGCCGAGGCGTTTAATGTTGAACACGCTGGGGCTCCTTTCGCGCCTTCCCGAGTTCAGCCTTGAAATACCAGCATTTTTCGAAAATGGGTATAGGGGGGATGGCGGGGCCCGCCGCAAGCGCCCATAGGACCGTTGCCCCGCCCCCGGGCGTGGCGTAATTTCGGGCCATGACCGAAGCGCTGAAATCGGCGCCCGGCCTGGCCCCTTATGCCTGCTTTGAGGAGGCCAGCCGCGGGCGCCTGCACGACGAGGCGGAAAGCGCCACCCGGCGTTGTTTCCACCGCGACCGCGACCGCATCATCCATTCCGCCGCCTTCCGCCGGCTCGAATACAAGACCCAGGTGTTCGTCAACCACGAGGGCGACAACTACCGCACCCGGCTGACCCACACCTTGGCGGTGTCGCAGATCACCCGCTCC
>JADFNT010000215.1 GCA_022563215.1 Pseudomonadota bacterium | reverse complement strand
CATCCCCCTCGCGAAAGCCCAGGGCCTCGCGAAAAGCCACCGGCAGCGCGATTCGCCCCTCCTTGTCGAGCTTGGTCCACACCCAATGCTCCGAAGCCCCCATGCCGCCATCACTCGGCATTTGGGGATTCTCCCGTTCTTTCCGGGCAGGCGCCATCGCGCTCCCGCCTTTGTCCTTGGTCCGCCGTCCTGGGGCGGACAAGACGTTGTACACAAACTGGTAGCGTACATCGAGATAGCGCGCGATCTCGGCCCTTTTGAAACCCTCCGCCGCGAGCCGTCTCATTTTTTCGGACTTTGTATCGAAACCCGTGGCGATCTGGTCCATTCGCTCCCGGTTTCGCACACTCATCATGGCCATTAGTACCTCCTAGATCGATCACTATACATACCTATAACTTCCGTGGCCCTCCACGTCAATAGATAAGTATATATAAAATGTCGATTCAGTTTTAGGTAGGTACTGACAATTCCGTCGGCCATCACGCCGTTTCCTCGAACAGCTCGCGGCCGATCAGCCAGCGGCGGATTTCCGACGTCCCGGCGCCGATCTCGTAGAGCTTGGCGTCGCGCAACAATCGCCCGGTCGGGGATTCATTCATATAGCCCATGCCGCCCAGGCATTGAATGGCTTCCGATGCCATCCAGGTGGCTTTCTCGGCGGCGAACAGGATCGCCCCGGCGGCGTCCTTGCGCACCCCGGCCCCGGCGTCCTTGTCCCCGTCCTTTCCCCGGGCCTTGTCGAGGGCGGCGGCGACCGCGTAAACATAGGCCTTGGCGGCGTTCATGGTCGTGTACATATCGGCGAGCTTTCCCTGCATGAGCTGGAACGTCCCGATCGCCTGGCCGAACTGTTGGCGTTCGTGCACGTAGGGCAACACCACGTCCATGCACGACTGCATGATGCCGAGCGGGCCGGCGGCGAGCACCGCGCGTTCGTAATCGAGGCCGCTCATCAGCACCTGGACGCCCCGGCCTTCCCCGCCGAGGACGTTTTCCGCCGGCACCTCGCAGTCCTGGAACACCAGTTCGCAGGTGTTGGAGCCCCGCATGCCGAGCTTGTCCAGCTTCGGCGCCGTGGAAAACCCCTTGAACCCCTTCTCGACGATGAACGCGGTGATCCCCTCGGCCCCGGCTTGCCCGTCGGTCTTGGCATAGACGATCAGGGTATCGGCGTCGGGGCCGTTGGTGATCCACATCTTGGTGCCGTTGAGGATATAACGGTCCCCCTTCCTGTCGGCGCGGAGTTTCATGCCGAGGACGTCCGATCCGGCGTCCGCCTCGCTCATCGCCAGGGCGCCGACGGTGTCGCCGGAAATTAGTTTCGGCAGGTAGCGGTGTTTTTGATCGTCGGTGCCGTTGAGCTGAATCTGGTTGACCGCCAGTTGCGAGTGCGCCCCGTAGCTCAGCCCCACCGACGCCGAGGCGCGGCTGATCTCCTCCATCGCCACCACGTGCTCGACGTAGCCCATGCCGGCGCCGCCATAGGCTTCTTCCGCCGTGATCCCGAGCACGCCTAGGTCGCCCATCTTCTTCCACAGATCGGCCGGGAATTCGTTGCTTTCGTCGATTTCCGCCGCCCGTGGGGCGATTTCTTCCGATGCGAAACTACGCACCGAATCCCGCAGCATGTCGGCGGTCTCGCCGAGGTCGAAGTCAAGGGCCGGGAAATCGTTGGCAAGCATGGGCTTTCCGTATTTTTAGGCGGTTTCGGGAAGGACCTGAATCATACTTTACGTTTACGTAAACGTCAACTTTGGAAGGAAGGCCGCGCCCGCCTCATACGAAAACAGCCGTCCCCCAAAAAAGAAAGGCCCCGGCGGCGCAGGAAACCGCTGAAATCATGAAAGGCTGTTTGGCGGCGTCGGGGCCGGTGAGGAATTGGAGGCCCTTAAGGACGCCTTTGACGACAATCCCGCAAAAGACGGCGCCAACGAAAGCCAGCCAGGGCAGGAACGTTAGATGCATGAGCCAGAAATCGGGACTCAGGAACACCCGCCGGCCGTCACTGGAAAGCCCGAACAGCATGTTCCAGGCCTCGGCCGACGACAGGGCCTGACCCTCGCCCAAATTCGCCCCGGCGCCCAAGACCAGGGACAACCCGGCGGCCAGGATCAATCCGCCGCCATAGGCCGCCGCCAGGGCCAGGCCGCCGCCCTTTTCCCCCTTGGCCGCGGCCCGGGCCATCAAGCGAAGGGTCAGGGAAAGGCTGAGCGCGGTGATGCCGGTACCGAAAAGCACCAGCGGCCAATTCCGTTGGGGGCTTTGCTCGAAGACCGACAAATGCCCGGCCAGCAGGGCCAAAAAGACCAACACGTAAGCCACCGGCAGGGCGGCGAGGAACCCGTACACCAACTTGGCCGAAACCGAACCCTTGGCGTCCCAGCCAAAATACCGGGTCACGGCATCGAATATCAGACCCGCGCCATAGGCCGCCATGTACCAGAAAACCGCGACCAGGAAGCTCTTCAATACGCTATGGGTAAAGACGCCGTAGAGGGTGGCGTCGGTGAACGACCGCAGCACGTAGACCGGGATGACGACGATCAGCGAAATCCCCAGATACGCCGCCGCGACGCCGTTGAGGGCGCGCAACCGCCCCGTTTCGCCGGCAAAGTTTAGGTACGACAGTACCGCCAACAGCGACAGGTAATACCAGAACAGCAACGGCGATCCGCCGATCCACGCGTTCAGGGCCGCGGCCAGGGGCAGGAAAACGAACAAAAGGCCGAAGACGATGGCGCTGAAGACGACCCCCATGTCGGCTTCGACGAACCCGGCGCGGATCAAGGCGTCCAGCCTTGAAGCCAGCCAGCCGGTCAGGCAGCCGGGGATACGCAACCAGGATTCGCCGGCCAAATTCCGCAAGCCTTCGCCCCACCGCCGCCGCGTCGCCTCAAGGCCCTCGCCGGGCCCGGTTTCGACCATCCACAGGGCGACCCCCGAGGCGGCCAGCAGCGAGCCCGCCAACACCAGCAGCGAGTGAACGAAATCGAGCCCGGTGGGCGTGAAATCGGCAATCGTCATCGGCTGATCCCGGCGCCGCCGACGATCCTCATCAGGGTCTGCTGCATGGCGGCGCAGGCGATTTCACGTCCGTCCTTGACGACAACCACCTCGGCCCGGGCGACGGTCAGGGTGCGGCCCGGCCGCACCACCCGGCCGCGGGCAACCAATAGGTCGCCGTCCGCCGGCGCCATCAGGTTGAGCTTGTATTCGACCGTCAGGATTTCGTCCTCGGCGTCCATCAGGCCGAAGGCGGCGTAACCGCCGGCGGAATCGGCGATGGTGCCGATGACGCCGCCGTGGAAAAAGCCGTGCTGTTGCGAAACCGCGTCCGAATAGGGAAGCTCGATCTCGCACGCGCCGGGCTCGATCAGCGTCAGCGTGGCGCCGATATGGCCCATGATCCCCTGGGCGGCGAAGCTTTTACGCACGCGGGCGGCGAAATCGGGGTCGGTGGCTTCGAAGCCGGTGGGGGCGTCGTTCATCCTTGCCGATCTCCTCCCGTACTGCGAGTTAGTCGCACACGGCTCTTTCCCCAGCCCAAATACGACCCTGGACCCTATCGCGGTGGGTGTCGGGATGACAAGGAGAGGATAGGGAACCGGCGGTGCTCAGTCCCCTCCGGCCTTCCACTCCTTCAACCTGCCGTGGCATTTGGCGGCGTCGGGGTCCTCGATTTCCTCCATGATCGCCACCGCCGCCGTGGCCTTTTCGATGGCGCCGGCCTTGTCGCCGAGTTTGTACAGCTCATCGGCCCAGTTCCAGAGCGCATTTCCCTCGCCGCGCCG
>JADFNT010000214.1 GCA_022563215.1 Pseudomonadota bacterium | reverse complement strand
TTTACATCGGCGCGCTCAGGGACATCACCGAGCGCAAGGAACACGAAGAACGGCTTCTGTATCTGGCCACCCGCGACCCGTTGACCGGGATGCCCAACCGGCGCCTGTTCACGGAAAGGCTTGAGGAGGCCATCGACGACGCCAACGCAACCGACAACAAATTCGCGGTGCTGTTCATCGACCTCGATCACTTCAAAAACATCAACGACGCCATGGGCCATGTTACCGGCGACAAGGTCCTGCGGGCCGTCGGCGAACGGTTGGAGAACTACCTGCCCGAAGGCGACACGGTGGCGCATTTGTCAGGTGATGAATTCCCCATCATCCTCAACGGCGTCAAGAACCGGGCCGAGGCCGAGGAAATTGCCGACGATCTTCTGAAGCTGATATCCGAGCCCTTCACCATCGAGGGCAAGGAAATCTTCACCACCGGATCCATCGGCATCGTGCTTTATCCCGACAGCGCGTCGAGCATCGGCGACTTGATGCGCAACGTCGATACGGCGGCTTATAGCGCCAAGGACAAGGGCCGCGATACCTACCAGTTCTATTCGGAACGTCTCTCGACCGAGGTGCGACGCCGCCTGGATGTCGAAACCAGGCTCAGGCGGGCGCTCGAAGGCGGCCATTTGACCCTTGCCTACCAGGCCAAGGTGGATCTGGGCAGCCGCAAGATCATCGGTGCCGAGGCGCTGCTCAGGTGGGAAGACCCGGACTTAGGCGTGATAACGCCGGACGAATTCATACCCATCGCCGAGGAAACGGGCATGATCACGCCGATCGGCGAATGGGTTCTAAGGACAGCCTGCCAAGAGGCTGCCAAATGGGAGAAGCTGATCGCCGATCCGGTGCATGTGGGGGTCAACCTGTCGGCGATCCAGTTCATTCAGGGAGACCTGTTTTCCTCCGTCGACAGGGCGCTCTCCGACGCCGGGCTTCCGGCCCGGCTTTTGGACCTGGAATTGACGGAAAGCACCCTGGTTCAGAACCCGGAAGACACCATTCAAACCCTGAAACTCATTAAAACCATGGGCGTCAGCGTTTCCATCGACGATTTCGGCACCGGCTATTCGTCGCTCAGCTACCTCACCCGTTTTCCCCTCGACAGCCTGAAGGTGGACCGCGCCTTCGTCACCAACCTTCCCGACGACCCTGATGCCGTCGCCATCGTCCGCGCCATCGTTTCCATGGCCAAGAACCTGAACCTCATCATCATCGCCGAGGGCATCGAGAACGACAACCAGGTCAGCTTCCTCAACGCGCTCGGGTGCGATACCGGACAGGGGTATCTGTTTTCCAAACCCGTCCCGGCCGAGGACTTCGTCAAACTGCTGACCAAGGAGCGGCCGGTTTTCCTGGCTGCGGAGAGGGCCTAGCCCCTAATCGCCCAACAGGACGTCGATTTCCGATTGGTCCATGGTCTTGGCGCTGCCGTGGATGATGGCGGACGCCATGTCCATCAGTTTCTGGATCAGCCGGGAAACAGTCTGGGCGTTGGCTTTCAGGATTTCCATGTCGCCGTCGGCCAGGTTCCTTTCCAGGCGTTCGGTGGCGTTGGCGATCATCGCGTTGAGCTGCTCGATGGTCTGCTCGAAGGGCTCGCGGTAAATGGACGGCACGTAATCGTAGGCTTCGATGGCCAGGTCCTTGTCGGCGATGGTGCTGTCCCGGAAATGATCCTTATAGGTCTTGGGCCGCCAGGCCTTGACGTCGTCGAGGATCTCCGGCATGTCGGCGACCATTTCCAGGAGCATGACGATCTCATTGAAATGATTCAGGTAATCCGTCGCCAACAGGGTCGTCTCGTCGATGTTCGAGCCCTTGATCCTTTGCCGCAAGACGAGGAATTCGTCGTCACTCGTGGCGGTGGCCGTGGGGGTAGCCGGGGGGGGTGTCGGCGGTTACGTTCATGCCTTCATCCGTTGACGCAGCTCATAAGCCTTAAGCGTCTGATTCAAAAGGATTGCATACGATAGTGTTTCCCTTCGACAATATTCCCTAATCCCAGTAAGGGAAAGTTCACCGTTCCGGGACGGCACATTCGGGCAAGGGTGAAATCGCGTAAATCCTTGAGCCACGGGCGCAAATTCGGCATTCTCCCGCGTTCCACCCACTGATCGGATTGATTTTCGATGGATGACAAGCGCGTTTATCTGTTCGACACCACGCTCCGCGACGGCGCCCAGACCCAGGGCGTCGATTTCAACCCCGCCGACAAGGAGTTGATCGCCAAGGAGCTCGACTCCATCGGCATCGATTACATCGAAGGCGGCTGGCCCGGGGCCAATCCCACCGACGACGCCTTTTTCAAGAATCCGCCGGAATTGAAGCGTTCCTGCCTGACGGCGTTCGGAATGACACGCCGGGCCGGACGCAGCGCCGACAACGACCCCGGCCTGACGGCGCTTCTGTCGGCCGGCGCCAAGGCGGTGTGCATGGTCGGCAAGGCGTGGGATTTCCACGTCAAGGTGGTGCTCGACATCGAGCCCGAGGAAAATATCGCCATGATCCGCGACAGCGTCACCCTGGCGGCGGCAAAGGCCGACGAAGTGATCTTCGACGCCGAGCATTTCTTCGACGGCTACAAGGCCAACCCGGACTTCGCCCTCGACTGCCTGAAGGCGGCCCTGGACGCCGGCGCCCGGTGGATCGTGCTGTGCGACACCAACGGCGGCACGCTGCCGCACGAGGTCGAGGATATCATCGCCAAGGTCATCGAACACATTCCCGGCGATCGTCTCGGCATCCACGCCCACGATGACACCGGCAACGCCGTCGCCATCTCGCTGGCCGCCGTGCGCGCCGGGGTGCGCCACGTGCAGGGGTCCCTGAACGGTCTCGGCGAACGCTGCGGCAACGCCAACCTGATCACCGTCATCCCGTCGCTGGTCCTGAAGATGGGCTTTGAGACCGGCGTCACCGAAAAGGACATGAGCAAGCTGACGCATCTCAGCCGCCTTCTCGACGAACGCCTCAACCGGGCCCCCAACCGGGGGGCGCCCTATGTCGGCGAATCCGCCTTCGCGCACAAGGGCGGGCTGCATGTCTCGGCGGTGGAAAAAGACCCCTCGACCTATGAGCACATGGACCCGGAAAAGATCGGCAACCGCCGCCACATCGTGGTCTCGGACCAGTCGGGGCGGGCCAATATCCTGGCTCGGTTTCGCGAGATCGGGATCGAGATCGACCCCAAGGACGACAGGGTCACCAAGCTTGTAGAGCAGGTCAAGGAACGGGAATTCGACGGCTACGCCTATGACGGCGCCGAAGCCAGCTTCGAGCTTCTGGCCCGGCGCGCCTTGGGCACGGTGCCCGATTTCTTCCACTGCGCCAGCTTCCGGGTGGTCGACGAAAGGCGCTGGAACGCCAAGGGCGAACTGGTCACCCTTTCCGAAGCGACGGTGAAGCTCGATGTCGGCGGCGAGCAGCACATGACCGTGGCCGAGGGCAACGGGCCGGTCAACGCCCTCGACGCGGCGTTGCGCAAGGTGCTGACGCCCATCTACCCGCAGCTTCGGGACCTGCGCCTGGTCGATTACAAGGTCCGCATCCTGACCCCCGGCGACGGCACCCGCGCCATCACCCGGGTGATGATCGAATCGGCGGACAAGGACGGCGAGCATTGGTCGACGGTGGGCGTTTCCGCCAACATCATCGACGCCTCCTACAACGCGCTCCGCGACTCGATCATCTACAAGCTGTACCGGGACGGGGCCGAAGAAAAACACTCGCCAAGCTGATGGCCGGCGACGGCGCCCCCGAGACCCCCGCGCCCGGCGGCGACGCCCCCGGCC
>JADFNT010000015.1 GCA_022563215.1 Pseudomonadota bacterium | reverse complement strand
TATAGGATATTCTCACACAGAACATTTTAATAAAACACTATTATCATTTAATGATGTCCAGAAATCTTGTGCATTAATCAAAGGAACATTATTATCAGTCACATTACCATTACCATCAACAAGAACTCCCTCAATATCTATAAAAGTTCCTTCTCTATTAAGAAGTGTTTCTTTTACTAATCCGCCAACTTGTAAGCTTTCAACAGTAGAAGATTTCATTACACCTCCCCATCTTACATCAATTAAAGCAGTTATAGAAAAGTTTTTATAAGTGAAAGTGTTTATCCATCCAGCTGTCCAGTCTGGTAAAACTGAACCAAAAGTTCTAGCCTCACCTGCTATTCTTCTTCCTGTATCAGGGTTAATAATTGGTCTGCCAGTTGCTTCATCTCTTAAGTAGCCAAAAGCAAATAATTGAAATTCTTCACCAGGTACAGCAATTGCCGCGATGTCACGGGCACCACGGAAGAAAAAGACTGGGAGGAATGGTTGGCGGAGCTCGAGCACAGAGAAACTCGACCAGACAAAGACGGGGCGTGCCTGATTTTCGGCGAGGTGAAGGGCCGCCACTGCGTCCTCGTCGACGATATCGTCGATTCCGCGGGCACCCTGTGCAACGCCGCCGAGGCGTTGATGGAAGAGGGCGCGACCTCGGTGCACGCGTACGTGACCCACGGGGTTCTGTCAGGCGGCGCCGTCGCCCGGGTGTCGTCGTCGCCGTTGGAAAAACTGGTCATCACCGACTCCATCCAGAGCACCGAGGCCGTCCGCGTCTCGCACAATATCGACCAGTTGACCATCGCGCCGCTGATGGCCGAGGCGATCCGCCGGATCAGCGATGAATCGTCGGTCTCGAGCCTGTTCGATTAATCGATTCGATCGACTTCATTGATTGACCCCAGGGGCCGGGAAAGGTATGTATCCCCGGCCTCGAGAGGGGCGGAAGCTTAGGAGTTTTATGACATGGCCCAAGCAACGTTACTGGCCGCCGAATTGCGCCAAGGCACCGGCAAGGGCGCGGCCCGGGCAACCCGCCGCGCCGGCCGGGTTCCGGCGGTGATTTACGGCAACAAGGAAGCCTCGGTGCTGATTTCCATCGACCCCCTGGACCTGCAGCAGCAGCTCAGGGGCCCCGGTTTCTTCGCCCGCGTGTTCGAGATCGAGATCGGCGGCAAGAAACATCGGGTGCTGGCCCGCGATCTGCAGGTGGACCCGGTCACCGACCGCCCCATCCATGTCGATTTCATGCGCTTCAGCGAAGCCACCCGGCTCAATATCGACGTCCAGGTGGTGTTCGAAAACCACGAGGAAAGCCCCGGCCTCAAACGCGGCGGCGTGCTCAACGTCGTCCGTCACACGATCGAGATGCGCTGCAAGCCGGATTCGGTCCCGGAAAGCATCACCGTCGACCTGACCGGGCTGGACATCGGCGACAGCGTCCATATCAGCGCCCTCGAAGTACCCGAAGACGTGGAACTGGCCGTTGCCGACCGTGACTTCACCGTCGCCACCATCGCCGCGCCGACGATCCTGGTCGAGATCGAGGAAGAGGAAGAAGACGAGGAAGGCGTCGAAGGCGAAGAAGGTGAAGAGGGAGAAGAGGGAGAAGAGGGCGTCGAAGGCGAAGAGGGCGAGGGAGAAGGCGAGGAGAAAGCCGAAGGCGAAGACAAGGCCGAAGGCGACAAGGACTCCTAATAACCCGCCACCGCCGGAGTGCGAGCCATGCTGCTGCTGGTCGGACTGGGAAACCCGGGCCCCGAATACGCAAAACACCGTCACAACATCGGATTCATGGCCGTGGATGAAATTGCCCGCCATCATGGCTTCGGGCCGTTCCGGGCCAAGTTCCGGGGCCTGGTCGCCGAGGGGGAAATCTCGAGAACCAAGGTCCTGGCCCTGAAGCCCAAAACCTTCATGAACGAATCGGGCCAATCCGTCGAAGCGGCGCGCGCGTTTTATAAAATCCCGCCCGAGGACATCATCATCTTCCACGACGAAATCGATCTTGTGGCCGGCAAGGTGCGGGTCAAAAGGGGCGGCGGCCACGCCGGGCACAACGGGTTGCGCTCCATCCACGCCCACATCGGCCCCGATTACGGCCGCGTGCGCCTCGGCATCGGCCACCCCGGGGACAAGGACAAGGTCACCGGGCACGTGCTCAAGAACTTCGCCAAGGCCGACGCCCAGTGGGTGGAAAAGGTGCTCGACGCCCTCGCCGAACACGCCGGACTTTTGATCGAGGGCGAGGACTCTGCCTATATGAGCAAAGCCGCCGAGGCGTCAAGGCAGGAAGAAAACGGCGGCAATGGGGTTTAACTGCGGCATCGTCGGGCTTCCCAACGTCGGCAAATCGACGCTGTTCAACGCCCTGACCCAGTCCCAGGCGGCGGAGGCCGCCAATTTTCCGTTTACCACCATCGAGCCCAACGTCGGCCGGGTCGCCGTCGCCGACGGCCGCCTGGACGCCATTGCCGATATCGTCCAGCCGCAACAGATGGTGCCGACGCAGCTCGAATTCGTCGATATCGCCGGGCTGGTAAAAGGGGCGTCCAAGGGCGAGGGGCTGGGCAACCAGTTCCTGGGTCAAATCCGCGAGGTCGACGCCCTCTGCCACGTGCTGCGCTGTTTCGACGAAGGCGGTGTCGCCCACGTGACCGGCGCCCCCGATCCCGCCGGCGACGCCGAGACGGTAACCACGGAGTTGATGCTGGCCGACATGGAAAGCCTATCGCGGCGGTCCGAGGCCCTGGTCAAGAAAACCCGGGGCGGCGATAAGGCGGCGGCGGGGGAATTGAAGTTGGCGGAACAGGCGCTGAGTTTGCTCGAGGTTGGGAAGCCGGCGCGGCTGTTGGAGGTGTCGGCGGATGATGCGAAGGTCTTCAAGGGCCTTGGCCTGTTGACGGCGAAGCCGGTGCTGTATGTCCTCAACGTCGACGAGGACGCCGCCGCCGACGGCAACGATTTGAGCGTCAAGGCGGCCGCCATGGCCGAAGCCGAGGGCGCCGGGGCGGTGGTGATCTCGGCCAGGATCGAAGACGAGGTGGCGCAGCTTTCCGATCCGGCCGAACGCACGGAGTTCCTCGAAACCTTAGGCCTGGCCGAAACCGGGTTGGACCGGGTCATTGCCGCCGGTTACCGGCTGCTGGACCTGATTACCTATTTCACCGCGAACGAGAAAGAGGCCCGCGCCCGGACGCTGCCCTCGGGCGCCACGGCGCTTGAGGCGGCGGGCCAAGTCCACACCGATTTCGCCCGCGGGTTCATCTGCGCCGAGACCATTTCCTATGACGATTTCGTCGGCCTCGGCGGTGAACAGGCGGCCAAGGACGCCGGCAAAATGCGCGCCGAAGGCCGCGATTATAATGTCCGGGACGGCGACGTTTTGTTGTTCCGGTTTAATGTTTAGTCCCCTCCCGGCGGCGGCCGGGCTTCGGTCGGGGCTAGGAAAACTTTTAATTCGCAGCCGGCAAGGAATTTTCCGTCTTTGATTTTTCGGGTTCCTTGCTGTCAGGCACCAGTGGTTCGCCCGAAGCCTGTTTGGCCTTGATTTCCTTGACGGTCGCTTCAAGTGCGAGAAAACGTTCCGGTGTTGTCGGGTGGGTGCTCTTGAACTTAATGCTTTCGGGAGATTTAGACGCCATTCGCCGCCAGAAATTCGGCGCACCCTCTATTTCAAGATTCGATAACGCCATTGCGTACAGGCCCACATAATCAGCTTCCTGTTCGAATTCGACGGAATAGACTCCGGCACCTGCTTTGGCGCCAAGTTCCGCAAACTGGCCCTGGGTATTGGCACCGAGGGCGGCAAATATAAGATCGATTACAAAACCGCCGGCCGCCCCTGCTAGGGCGTTCTGTTGTTTTGCATCAATGTGCTTCATCGTGTTGTGGGCCAGCTCATGCGACAGGACCAGGGACAGTTCTTTGTCATTCCTGGCGAATTCCATCATGCCGCGGGTGACGATGATATTCTTGCCGTCGGCGTAGGCGTTGACGATATCCGTGGGTTCCAGGATGGCGGGGTAATCGCAAGCAGACACTGCTTCGACGGAAACGGTGCGTTGTTTTCCCTCCTGCACCAAGTAGATCGATATTGAATCCTTGTTTTTCTCCAGAATCTCTTTCAACTTTTCCCGGGTCTTTTTGACCGCGCCATCGCCAACCGGCAATGGCCAGTCCTCGATGGCGGTCAATACGTCTCCCGGTTCCATGCCCGCCTTTGCTGCTGGAGAGCCGGAAATGACATTTGATACCTTGACCACATTACTAACCCCGTAAAGGTTAGCGGCCGCTTCCCGCCATTCCTTTTTCATCGATTGCCTATTCCAGATCGACAATCCCAGAATATTTCGTTTCTTTTCCCCACAAAGGGAAACCGCGCCGGTAAGAATTTTGTGGGAGAGTTCCGAAAGACGGCGTTCTTCGGCAATGATATCTCGGAGGGCGATTTCGCTTTGCTTTTTCGCCTCGATTTCCGCGAGAACGGGGTTAATCTTGACCGACTTTGTCGTGGGGGCCGCGCATCCCACCAGTAAGATCAAAGCACCGACGATAAACCGTTTCATGAGTTACCTCTCATCCCCGGGTTGTGCTCGTCCTTTGTTTTACCTTAACCAATCGGCCAATTGTTGTCGAGATGGGGAGGCGGGTCCTCTCCCTGAAGGGCTTTATCGCCGGGGCCAATCCGCGCTACCTTAGCGCCACAAAACAAAGGGAGGACCCCATGGGCGAGACCATCACCTTAACCGCCGCCGACGGCCACCAATTCAGCGCCTACCGGGCCGAGCCCGAGGGCAATGCGAAAGACGGCCCCCGGGGCGCCATCGTAGTTATCCAGGAAATTTTCGGCGTCAACGGCCATATCCGCGACGTCACCGACGGTTACGCGGCTGAGGGGTATCTGTCCATCGCGCCGGCCATCTTCGACCGCTTCGAGCGGGGGGTCGAGCTCGACTATACCGACGAAAACATCGTCGTCGGCCGCGAATTGAAGGCCCAGGGCAACGAAAATCTCGATTCCGTCATGGCCGACGTCGCCGCCGCCCATGCCGATGTCTCAGGCGCCGGCAAGGTCGGGATCACCGGCTATTGCTGGGGCGGGGTCGTCGCCTGGGCCGCCGCCTGCCGGCTCGATTTCAACGCCGCAGCCTGTTATTACGGCGGCGGACTCGTCGATCTCAAGGACGAGACGCCGAAATGCCCGACGATCCTGCATTTCGGCAAGGATGACGCCACGATCCCGATGGAAGACGTGGACGCCATTTCGGCCGCCCACCCGGACCTCGCCGTCTACGTCTATGACGCCGGGCACGGCTTCAACTGCGACCGCCGCGGCAGCTACGACGAGGAAAGCGCCAAAACGGCCCGCAAGCGCACCCTCGAACTGTTCGCCGGGAACGTCGGCTGATGGCCGGGGCGGACAAGACCCCCGGCACGCCACCCGTCATCGGCGTCATCGGCGGCAGCGGCGTCTACGACATCGACGGGCTGGAAAACACCCGCTGGGAAGCGGTCGCATCCCCCTTCGGCGAGCCGTCGGACGAACTTCTGATGGGCGAACTGCCGACGGAGCGAGGGAGCCAGAAGATGGTGTTCCTGCCCCGCCACGGCCGCGGCCACCGCATCCCACCCAGCGAGCTCAACTTCCGCGCCAACATCGATTGCCTCAAGCGCGCCGGGGTCACCGAGATCATCTCGCTTTCGGCCTGCGGGTCGTTCAGGGACGAACTGGCGCCGGGTACCTTCGTCATCGCCGATCAGTTCATCGACCGCACGTTCGCGCGCCAGAAAAGCTTCTTCGGCACCGGGCTGGTGGCCCACGTGGGGCTGGGGCATCCGGTGTGCCCGCGCCTCGGCGACGCCATCGAGGAAGCGGCCAAGGGGCTCGCCATCCCATGCCGGCGCGGCGGCACGTATCTGGCCATGGAAGGGCCGCAGTTCTCGACCCTGGCCGAATCCGAGCTCTACCGGTCCTGGGGCTGCGACGTCATCGGCATGACCAACATGCCCGAGGCCAAGCTCGCGCGGGAAGCCGAGATGTGTTACGCCACCGTCGCCATGGTCACCGATTACGACTGCTGGCATCCGGACCACGACCACGTCACCGTCGACGCGATCATAAAAGTCCTGCTGGCCAACGCCGACAACGGCCGCGCCCTGGTGAAAGAGGTGGCGCCGGCGCTTTCCGGGCGAACCGGGGCCTGCGAGGCCGGCTGCCATACGGCGCTGGATGACGCCATCATCACTGGGCCCGACGCCCGCGATCCGAAGATGGTCGAGAAACTGTCCGCCGTCGCCGGACGGGCGCTCGCGGGCTGAGGGCCGGGCCGTGAACAAATCGGCGGAAACATCGGCGCCGGCCAGGCGGGTCCCGCCGCCGGTGGTGTTCCTGGCAGCCCTGGTGGCCATGGGGGCGCTGCATGAACTGGCGCCCGGACCCGAGGTCGTGTCCGAACCCTGGAACCAACTCGGCTGGGTCCCCTTCGGGCTCGGCTTCGCGGTCGCCTTCTGGGTCAAGTTCCGCTTCGACCGGGCCGGCACCCCTATCCGGCCGTTCAAAAAATCAACGGTGCTGGTCACCGACGGGCTGTTCGCCTGGAGCCGCAACCCCGTCTACGTCGCCATGATCGCAGCCCTCGCCGGCATCGCCGTGGTCCTGGGGACGTTCATGCCCTTGCTGGTGATCCCGGTGTTCGCCTGGAACATCCAGCGCCGCTTCATCGAAGCGGAAGAGCCGATGCTGGAAGAAGCCTTCGGCGACGACTACCGCGCCTACAAGGCCCGCGTCCGGCGCTGGCTCTGAAAACAAGGAGACATCGACATGCCCAAGGCCTATTGGATCGCCGCCCACATGGACATCAAGGACATGGACAAACTGATGGCCTACGCCGAACAGGCCGGGCCGGTCATCGAGGCCCACGGCGGCAGGTTCCTGGCCCGGGCCGGCCGGGTCGAGACCATGGAGGGCTACGAGCAGCAGCGCGTCGTGGTCACCGAGTTCGAGAGCCTGGAAGCGGCCGTTAAGTGTTACAACTCGAACGACTACCAGGCGGCGAAAGCGAAGCTCGACGGCGGCGTCGAACGCGACATCTGCATCGTCGAGGGGCTGGAATAACTTTTCATGAAGGTCGACGGCGAACCTTTCCGCACCATCTGGCCGGCCGACGACGGCTGGGCGGTGGAAATCATCGACCAGACCAAACTGCCGTTCGCGTTCGTCACCGTGCGGTTGGAAAGCCTCGACGACGCGGCCCATGCCATCCGCGACATGCGGGTCCGCGGCGCGCCGCTGATCGGGGCGACGGCGGCCTACGGCATGGCGTTGGCCATGCACGGCGATCCGTCGGACGAAAACCTGAAAGCCGCCGCCGAGGCGCTGATTCAGACCCGGCCGACGGGGGTCAACCTGCGCTGGGCCATCGACGACCTGACGGCGCTGCTTTCCCCCCTGTCGCCCAATGCGCGGCCCGAGGCAGCCACCAAACGCGCCGCCGGGATTTGCGACGACGACGTGGAGATCTGCTCCGCCATCGGCGATCACGGCCAGCCGCTGATCGAGGCCGCCTGGAACAAACGCCAGCAGCAAGGGGCGGATCGGGTCAGCGTGTTGACCCACTGCAACGCCGGCTGGCTGGCGACGGTGGACTGGGGGACGGCGCTGGCGCCCATCTACAAGGCCCATGACGCGGGCATCCCGGTGCATGTGTGGGTCGACGAGACCCGGCCCCGCAACCAGGGCGCCAGCCTGACGGCGTGGGAACTGGGCCAGCACGGCGTCCCGGCGACGGTGATCGTCGATAGCGCCGGCGGCCATCTGATGCAGCAGGGCGAGGTCGACCTTTGCATCACCGGCACCGACCGCACGACGGCGGCGGGCGACGTGTGCAACAAGATCGGCACCTATTTGAAGGCCTTGGCGGCTGACGACAACAATATTCCCTTTTACGTCGCCCTGCCGGGGCCGACCATCGACTGGACTCTTGAGTCCGGGTCCGACATCCCGATCGAGGAGCGGGGCGCCGATGAGGTCATCCGCATCACCGGCGCCACATCCCAGGGTAATATCGAGACGGTGACCCTCACGCCGGAAGGCGCCAAGGCCGCCAACCCTGCCTTCGATATCACCCCGGCCCGGCTGGTGACGGGGCTGATTACCGAGCGCGGCGTCGCCGAGGCGTCGAAGGAAGGGCTGGCCAAGCTATATCCGGAACACGCGAAATGACCCTGAAACTCTACGGCCTGCCGGGCGCGTGCTCGATGGCGCCGCACATTATCCTCGAGGAACTGGGTCTCGACTACGATTTGGTATTGGTCGAGCGCGACAAGCTGCAGGAGCCCGAGCACCTGGCCGTCAACCCCATGGCCCAGGTGCCGAGCCTGGCTACCGACGACGGCCTGTTGACCGAAAGCACCGCCATCCTGCTGTATCTCGACGAGAAATACGGCGACGGACGGGTTTCGCCGCCGTCCGGGTCGTGGGACCGGGGCCAGATGATAATGCGGTTGATGTTCATCGCCACGCAGGAGCACCCGGCCTTCGGCCTGTGGCTGCGCCCGTTCCGCTGGCTCGACGACGGGGACGAACAGGGGCGCCTGAAGGCGGCGGCCGAGGAACGTTTCGCCGTCTGTTTCCAACGCCTGGAGGGCTGGCTCGAAGGCCGCGACTGGCTGATCGGCGATCATATGACGCTTGCCGATACGCTGGCCTTCGTCCATGCACGCTGGGGGCTTCGGGTCGATCCACCGACCACCGAATACCCCAACATCTGGCGCTTCGCCCAACGCATGACCGAGGTGCCGTCGGTCGCCCGGGTTTTGGAGCAGGAAGGGGTGGCGCTCAACGCCGACCCCTAGGCGGCCAGTGACCATATAGGTGACCCCATAAATGGGTTTAGTTAGGCAAACCGCGCGGCTAAAATCCGCGGCAATAAAACTTTGGGAGGAATACAATGTTGATAAAGAAAATCATCGGCGCCGTGTCGGCGCTGGCGTTCGTGGCGGCGGCGGGTTTGACTTCCGTCCAGGCGGCGGAAGTTCAGATGACCTTTTACGGCAACCAGCATTTCCGCTTCGTTTCCAACGAAGGCAAGGTGATCCTGATTAACCCGTGGGTGAAGGGAAACAAGGACGCCGGAATGACCGTCGAGTCGTTCAAGAAGGGCAGCGTCGACCTGATCCTGACGACCTCGGGCCACGGCGACGACCAGGGCCAAGCCGTCGAAATCGCCGCCAGGACCGGCGCCACCATCTTCACGGTGGCCGAGCTCGGAAGCTGGATGCAGAGCCAGATCGAACAATACGGCGGCTCCAAGAAACAGGTCTACCGGGGCGCCATCGGCGGCCGCACCAAGGTCGGCGGCGTCACCGTGCAGCTTATTCAATCGTCGCACGGTTCGGGCACCAAACCGCCGAAAGACGGTGGGCCGGGCTGGATTTACGGCGGCCCGGCGTCGGGCGCGGTCATCACCTTCGAAAACGGGCTCAAGGTGCTGATGGCCGGAAGCACGGGGTTGTCCATGGACCTCAAGCTTTTCGGCATGCGGTTTAAGCCGCATGTGGTCATGGTGCCGGTGATGGGGCGCTTCATGATGCACCCGGACGACGCGGCGTTCGCGGTCAAGCTGCTGATGACCGACAATCCCAACCTGAAAACGGCGATCCCTCAACACGTGCGCTACAAAGGGGCCTATCCCTGGATGGGAACGGGCAAGCAGTTCGAGGCCGAGGTCAAGAAACTGGGGCTCAACGTGAAGGTGCTGATCCCGACTCCCGGCAAGGTCTACACGTTGAGCAAGTAAGCAGGTTTCCGGATCCGGGCCCGGGACCGTGAAAATCGTCATCACCGGCGGCTGCGGGTTCCTGGGCGTCGGCATCGCCCGTGTCTTGATGGGACGCGGGGACATCGACGCCGTTACCCTGTTCGACAGGGTTGTCCCCGATACGCTCCCCGACGGCCTCGATAACCGCGTCTCCCTGGTTGCCGGGGATATTTCCGTCCGCGACCAAGTTTTTGCCCTCATCGACCGCGACGACATCGCCGTCTTTCATCTCGCCTCCGTGGTCAGCGCCGGCGGCGAGAAGGACTTCGACCTCGCCATGCGGGTCAATTTCGACGGCGGCCTCAACGTGCTGGAAGCCTGCCGGGCGCGGGATAGCGCCCCCAAAGTCGTCTTCGCTTCGTCATTGGCCGTGTTCGGCGGCGATAGGTTGCCCGAAACCGTCACCGGCATGACCCGCGTCACGCCGCAAACGACCTATGGCATGACCAAGGCCGTCGGCGAACTGATGATCAACGATTACACCCGCAAGGGCTTCATCGACGGCCGGACGGCGCGGCTGCCGACGGTCATCATCCGCCCCGGCCCGCCCAACGCCGCCGCGTCCGGCTTCGCCTCGGGGGTTTTCCGCGAGCCCCTGGCCGGCGGGGAATACGTGCTGCCGGTGAGCATGGAAACGAAGATGATGGTGTTGGGGT
Source organism: Pseudomonadota bacterium (assembly GCA_022563215.1). Classification (GTDB taxonomy): domain Bacteria; phylum Pseudomonadota; class Alphaproteobacteria; order Rhodospirillales; family Casp-alpha2; genus Casp-alpha2. Next base: position 3,709 of record JADFNT010000015.1, on the reverse strand, counting down.
ACCGTAACGCCGTCGCCGGGCTCATCGGCCTCATGGACGCCGATGGCGGTGCCTTGGGCGCGGACCGGGTAGTGGCCCTGCCCAACAATGCCTATTCGGTGGCCGAGATGATCGCCGCCCTCGAGGCCGTCGCCGCCGACAAGGGAATCACCCTCGGTTCGATCACGCCCAAGCCCGACCCGGCGACGGAGGCCATCGTCACGTCGTGGCCGTTGGCCATGGACGATGCCCGCGCCCGCGCCTTGGGCCTGCCCGCCGACGAAAGCCTTGAGCGCGTGATCGGGGATTACATCGAGGATTTTGGAAGCGGAAAATGAAACCGGACAAGAGAAACCCGAGCCGCCGCGCCTTCCTGGGGTCGATAGGGGCCATTGGTGCCGCCATCGCCGCCGCCGTCCCCTTCGCCCGCCCGAGGATTTCCGCCGCCTCGTCCGTGGCGCGGACGAAGGCCATCCCGTCGACCGGCGAACGCATCCCCGTCATCGGCATGGGATCGTGGATCACTTTCAGTGTCGGCGACGATCCACAGGCCCGCGACGTCCGGGTCGAGGTGTTGCGGGCGTTCTTCGAAGCCGGCGGCGGGATTGTCGATTCATCGCCCATGTACGGCTCGTCGGAGGAGGTCATCGGCTATTGCCTGAAGCGCCTTGGGAAAAGGGAAACGCTGTTTTCCGCGACCAAGATATGGACGCCGATCAGGTGGCACGGGGTCAAGCAGATGGAGATCTCGGAACAATTGTGGGGCGAGGATCGCTTCGATCTGATGCAGATCCACAACCTGTTGGCCTGGGAGGACCACCTGGAGACGCTGCTGGAATGGAAAGCGAAAGGCCGGGTGCGCTACATCGGCGTCACCACCTCGCACGGCAACCGCCACGGCGACCTGGAGAAGGTGATGGCCGAAAAGCCCATCGATTTCGTCCAGTTCACCTACAACGTCCTCGACCGGGAGGCGGAAAGACGGCTGCTGCCGCTGGCCGCCGAGCGCCGCCTGGGGGTGATCATCAACCGGCCGTTCCGGCGCGGCGACCTGTTTGATCGATTCGGACGCCATCCCCTGCCGCCGTGGGCGGCCGAATTCGACTGCGCCAACTGGGCCCAGTTCTTCCTCAAGTTCATCGTTTCGCACTCCGCCGTCACCTGCGCCATCCCGGCGACGTCCCGGGTCGACCACATGCGGGAAAACATGGGCGCCGCCCGAGGCCGCCTGCCCGACGCCAAAACCCGCCGGCGCATGGTCCGTTACGTCGAAAGCCTGTGATCGGCAGGCGCGAGAATCGAAAGGGGGACCGGGGCGGCCCCCGGGGATTTTTTAGGGGATTTTATGGTGGGACGCGCCGCGCCCGCGTCGTAAAGTCCGGCGACGGATTTTCAAGCCAAGGGGGACGAGAAACTTGAACGCACCGGCCCAAAACCCCGACATCGCCGAAACCGTGGAAGACGCGATCGCTTCCCGGCGCTCGATCCGGCGCTTCCTGCCGACGCCTGTATCCCGGGAAACGGTAACGGAACTGCTGGCGCTGGCCAGCCGCGCGCCGAGCGGCACCAACATCCAGCCGTGGCGGGTCACGGTGATCGGCGGCGAGGCGAAAGCGACGCTGTCGGCGGCGATCCTGGAGGCCCACGACGGCGGCGGAAAGCCCGAGCGGGAATACAACTATTATCCCCTGGAATTCCCGGAGCCCTACCTGAGCCGCCGCCGCAAGATCGGCTGGGACCTTTACGGCCTGCTCGGCATCAAGAGGGGCGAGAAGGAAAAGATGCACGCCCAGCACGGGCGCAATTTCGAGTTCTTCGACGCCCCCGTGGGGATGATTTTCACCATCGACCGGATGCTCGAAATCGGCAGTTGGCTCGATTTCGGCATGTTCCTGGAAAACATCATGATTGCCGCCCGAGGCAAGGGACTCCACACTTGCCCGCAGGCCGCCTTCGCCAACTATCACAAGATCATCCGCGAACGGCTCGACATACCGGAGGACGAAGTCGTCATCTGCGGCATGTCGCTGGGCTATGCCGACCACGCGGCGCCGGAAAACGCCTTGGTGACGGAGCGCGAGCCGGTGGAGAGCTTCGCCACGTTTATCGATTTCTGAAGGAGGGGGGAAAGCCGATGAAGAACCTGTGGTCCGACCGCGAAGCCCGCTCCTTCGTGCGCCGATACGCCAAACAGCGCGTCAACAGGGACCGGGCGCTGCGCGTCTACACGTCAAGGCTTCTCGGCGGCGAGCCCGCCCTGGTGCTTCACGGCGGCGGCAACACGTCGGTGAAGACGACTATGAAGGACGTCATGGGCCAGGACACCGAGGTGCTTTGCGTCAAGGGCTCGGGCTGGGACATGGCCGCCATCGAGCCCCAAGGCCTGCCTGCCGTGCGCCTCGGGCCGCTCAGGGAAATGGTGAGGCTGAAAAGGCTATCGGACGAGGACATGGTCAACGCCCAGCGGGTCAACCTGCTCGATTCGACGGCCCCCAACCCGTCGGTGGAAACGCTGCTGCACGCCTTCCTGCCGCACAAGTTCATCGACCATACCCATTCCAACGCCGTCCTGTCCTTGACCGACCAGAAGGACGGCGAGGCGCTGTGCCGGCGCGTGTTCGGCAAGCGCATGGGATACGTGCCCTACATCATGCCCGGGTTCGATTTGTCGAGGAAGGCGCGGGAGGTCTATGAGGCCGACCCGGCCGTCGAAGGGCTGATCTTGTTGAAGCACGGCATTTTCACCTTCGGCGACACGGCCAAGCAGGCCTATTCCCGCATGATCGAGATGGTGACCTTGGCTGAGCGGCGGCTCAAAAAAGGCCGCAAGAAGGTCTTCGCGGCGGCGAAACTTCCGAAAAAAACGGCAACGGTGGCCAACATCGCGCCGGTCCTGCGCGGCTTGACGCGGCACGGCGGCAAACGCCTGATCTTCGATTTCCGGGGCGGGGCGAAGGTGCTGAATTTCGTCAATGGCAAGGACATCCGGCGCTACGCCTGCCAGGGCACGGCGACGCCGGACCACGTCATCCGCACCAAGCAGAAACCGCTGATCACACCGGCGCCTGAAACCGGCGGCCTTACCGCCTTCCGCAAGGGGACAGCCCGGGCGCTCGATCGCTACGTCAAGGACTACCAAGCCTATTTCAAGCGCAACAACCGGCGCCAGAAAATAAAGCGCACCGAGCTCGACCCGATGCCGCGGATGATCATGGTCCCGGGGGTCGGAGTGTTCGGGCTCGGCGCCGACGCCAAGGCGGCCCGCATCGCCGCCGATCTGGCGGAAACCAACATCGAGGTCATCACCGCCGCCGAACGTTTAGGCCCCTATAAGGTCATTTCCGAGGCCGATTGCTTCGACATCGAATACTGGTCGCTGGAACAGGCGAAACTGGGCAAGGGATCCGAGAAACCCCTGGCCCGCCATGTCTCGGTTGTCACCGGTGGCGGCTCCGGCATTGGCGCCGCGACGGCAAGGGCCTTGGCCGCCGAAGGCTCGGAAGTGGCGGTGCTTGACCGCGACGTTAAGGCGGCATTGGCGGTGGCGGCGGAATTCGGTGGGCTGGGTCTGGCCTGCGACGTCACCGACGGCCGCGCCGTGCGGCGCGCCTTCGACCAGGTGGTGAAAAGGTATGGCGGCGTCGATATCGTCGTTTCCAACGCCGGCGCCGCCTGGCAGGGGACGATCGGCGAGGTCTCGGACAAGGTGTTGCGGGAAAGTTTTGAGCTT